>JALZCO010000399.1 GCA_030863015.1 Actinomycetota bacterium | reverse complement strand
CGCCGCCGGACCGAGGGGGGAGGTGTCCGGCGGGCTTCTCCGGGCGGTGAGCCCGGAAGGACCTTGTAGCTAGTTCAGGTGGCCTCTCCTGTTATTCCTACCTAAGGTAACCCTTACTTGGCTATTTCACTCCACGAACCACCTGAATGGCGCAGACCAACGCTGAGAAAGCGCCCCGATTGCACTGAGAGCTACTATTCCCGCACTCGATGAACGCAACACTTCCGGCCCGAGGCGCACCGGCCGACCCCCCGCGGCAGTCAACGTGGCGAGTTCCGCTTCGGTGATGCCGCCCTCGGGACCGACGACGAGCACCAATTCGCCCTCCGCGGGCAACGGCACCGAGGCTAACGACTCGGTGGCCGCCTCGTGCAAGACCAAGCATCCCGCCGCCGCGGTGCAGCGCTGTCCGAGCACTGCGGTGTCCACCGGCTCCGCCACCTCGGGAAACCATGCCCGGCGGGCCTGCTTGGCCGCCTGTCGAGCAGTTTCCCGCCAACGAGACAGCGCCTTGGCCGCGCGTGGCCCCTCCTCCCAGCGGGCCACGCACCGGCTGGCCCGCCAGGGCAGTACAGCGTCCACGCCAGCCTCGGTCACCAGCTCCACCGCCAGTTCGCCGCGCTCACCCTTGATCAGCGCTTGGGCCAGCGTCACCCGCAATACCGGAGCCGGCGCGGTCTGGCGGCGCAGCACTTGCAACCGCAGCTGGCCTCGGCCGATGCCGAGCACCTCGCAGCCGGCCAGTCCACCACGGCCGTCGGTGAGCACCAGACGTTCGCCGGGGCGCAGCCGGCGCACGGTGGCGGCGTGCCTGCCCTCCGGCCCGTCCAGGATCGTCTCGGTGCCCTCAGGCGGCAGCTGTCCGGCGAAAAACACCGGCGGGCTACTCACGACCCTTACCGGCGCCCGTCAGCGTCCGTCAGCGTCCGCCTAGGGAGTCCCGCAACCGGGAGAACAAGCCGCCAGCGCGGCCGTTCGCCGTGAGCTCGGCCTGCTCCTCACCACGCAGCGTGGCAAGTTCACGCAACAGTTCCATCTGGCGCGAGTCCAGCCGCGTCGGAGTCACGACGTCGAGGTGGACAAACAGGTCACCGCGTCCCTCGGCGCGGCCCGTGCTGCGCAGCCGGGGCATCCCTCGTCCCCGCAGCGTGATCACCGTTGCACACTGGGTGCCCGCTTCCACCCGGACCTCCTCAGTGCCGTCGAGGGTGTCCAACATGACCGTGGTGCCCAGCGCGGCAGAGGTCATCGGCACCCGCACCGTGCAGTGCAGATCAGCACCGTCCCGGGTGAACGTCTCGTGCGGTACCTCCTGCACTTCGACGTAGAGATCACCAGCCGGACCGCCGCCAGGACCGATCTCGCCCTGCCCAGCCAGCCGCACCCGCATCCCGTCGGCCACTCCAGCAGGTACCTTGGCGGTGACGTTGCGACGGGCGCGGATCCGGCCGTCCCCGCCACATTGGCGGCAGGGATCAGGGATGACCTCACCGAAGCCGCGGCACACCGGGCACGGCCGCGAGGTCACGACCTGGCCGAGGAAAGAGCGCTGCACGTTCTGCACCTCGCCGGAGCCGCCACAGGTGTCGCAGGTCTGCGGACCGGTACCGGGCGCGCAACCGGAACCATTGCATTCGCCGCACAGCACTGCGGTGTCCACGGTGAGTTCGCGCGACGCACCGCTGGCGCACTCCTCGAGGGTGAGCTGCAGCCGGATCAACGCATCGGAACCGCTCTGTACCCGGCTGCGCGGTCCTCGCCGTCCGGGTCCGCCGGCGCCGCCGAAGAAGGCGTCCATGATGTCGCCGAAGCCGAACCCCCCGAAGGGGTCACCGCCACCCCCGACCCGCCCCGGCTCCAGCGGGTCCCCACCAAGGTCGACGATCTGCCGCTTCTGCGGGTCGGTCAACACCTCGTAGGCGGCGGTGACGTCCTGAAAACGGCGCTGCGCTTCGGCGGCGGGGTTGACGTCGGGATGCAGCTCACGAGCCAGCTTGCGGTATGCGCGCTTGATCTGCTCAACGCTGGCATTCCTCGGCACGCCCAGGATTGCGTAGTAGTCCTTGGCCACGCTGGTGTCCTCCTGTTGCAGCCCTCGCCGCGTGCTGTCGTGCGATGTCCGTGAGCGCGGGCCGCTCAACGGGTGGTCAGGATCTCCCCCACGTATCGGGCCACTGCACGCACCGCCGCCATGGAACCCGGGTAATCCATTCTGGTTGGTCCCACCACGCCCATACCTCCCAGTACCGTGCCGTGGGAGGCGTAGCCGATCGAGATCAACGACGTACTGCGCATCTCCTCGGCCTCGTTCTCCTCGCCGATCCGCACCGTGATCGTGCCCGGATCACAGGCCGCGGCCAGCAGCTTGAGAACCACCACCTGTTCCTCCAGCGCCTCGAGCACCTGGCGCAACGAACCGGGGAAGTCAGTGGCGTTTCGAGTCAGATTAGCGGTACCGCCCAGCAGCAGCCGCTCCTCCGGATGTTCCACCAACGTCTCGATCAGAACCGTCGAGGCCCGCGTCATCGCGTCCCGGAGCTCGACCGGAGTCTGCTCGGGTAGGTCGGCCACGGCCGCAGAGGCGTCTGCCAACCGGCGGCCCGACAGCGCCTGATTGAGCAGCGTCCGCAGCTGCGCCACCTGATCCTCGGAGATCACGTCGCCCAGATCGAGGAGGCGCTGGTCCACCCGCCCCGCGTCGGTGATGAGTACCAGCATCAACCGGGCCGGGGTCACCGCAAGTACCTCGAGGTGGCGCACCGTGGAACGGCTCAGGGTGGGGTATTGGATCACTGCCACCTGACGGGTGAGCTGGGCCAGCAACCGCACGCTGCGGCGCAGCACGTCGTCGAGATCGACCGCGCCGTTCAAGAAGGTTTCCACGGCACGACGCTCGGCCGCTGACAACGGCTTGACTTCCGAGAGCCGGTCAACGAACAGCCGGTAACCCTTGTCGGTGGGGATCCGACCAGCGCTGGTGTGCGGTTGAGTGATGTAACCATCCTCCTCCAGCGCCACCATGTCGTTGCGGATGGTCGCGCTGGAGACGCCAAGGTTGTGGCGCTCCACCAGCGATCGGGAAGCAACCGGCTCGTGGGTGGCCACATAGTCTGCGACGATCGCGCGCAGGACTTCGAACCGGCGGTCGTCTGCGTTCACGTCACCTCCTGGCCCCCGCTGCTGGTAGTGCCCGCCTACCGAGTCTAATGCGGGCCAGGCGCTGGCGCCGGAACCCGCCAGCACGGCCCGATACCCTAAAGTGCCCGCGCCGAGTCGGGACGCCAGTAGGGGGGGCCTGTGATCTTCAAGAACATCCAGCACGGCCGTCCTTACCCCGACCACGGGCTGTCCACCAAGGACTGGGCGCAGATCCCCCCACACCAGGTGCACTTGGCGGAGCTGATCACTACCAGCACAGTGGTGGAGCTGGATCGGCTGCTGTCCGAAGACTCCACGTCGTTGGGTGATCTGTTCCCGCACGCCGTCCAGTGGGGCGGCGAACTTTTCCTGGAAGACGGCCTGCACCGGGCCCTACGCGCCGCCCTACAGCAGCGCACCGCCCTGCACGTGCGAGTCCTCGACCTCGACCTACTCCGCCGCTAAACGCGACTCGCCCCTACCGCATTCAGCAGGCTCAGCGGGGTTATCCAC
>JALZCO010000324.1 GCA_030863015.1 Actinomycetota bacterium | reverse complement strand
GTATTTCACTAGCTGGAGTGAACGCTGGTGTTCTGTGGCACCGGATCAAACGTTTTCCGGCAACGAGTTGGCCAGGTAGCGGATCGCGGTGATGCTTGGTAGGAAGCAGTAGAGGGCACCGCGGGTGGTGACGAATCGGGGGAGTCCTGGCAGGGCAATCGGTCCCTCCGGGCTCGGTATCGAAAAGCTTCCGGCCGTGAATATGCCGTCGTTGGCCCATTCGGCCATCAGAAACTCGAACTGATCGCGCAGGCTGACTCCTATGAAGAGGCCCAGCAATCCGCGGTCTTTGCCGTCCCGCGGGTGTGCCGGATCATAGGGCGGACCGTAGGTGATGCCTCGCCGAACAATGCGGTGCAGGTGACCGCCGTTGCCGGCGACGCGTTGCCCGCGTGGGTACATCCTTCGGATATGCGATCCGACCGGGCACCGGTGACCTCGCTCGTCGCCCTCGTAGTCGAAATCATTCAGCGCATCGGGCTGGATCGGCGGGTTGGGTGTGTCGGTGTCCGGTGACAGGACCAGTGGCACGCCATTGGGCCAGCGTCACACAGCGTCGCCTGGAGGAGCTCCTTCGACATTCCGTGCACCGCCACCTGCTGATCAACGAATTCCGGGCTGCTGGTACCGACATCGCCGACCCTGGCGGCGCGCTGCGCCGCGCCTTGTGCGTATTCCGCGGGAAAGCTGTCCAGGGCAACTGGTGGCACCCCCAGTGCCGCCAGGCCCGGGAACGTGATCCCGAGATTGACACAACATTGCGGCTTGGCTGCCCAAGGCTGCCCGGTGGTGATGGAGACAGTAGCGGTATCGCCGGTGATGAGCCCTCCGAGGAAGGTGCGCGCAGCCCGCGGCTCGCGCACAGTCAGGCCGAGATATCGCGCCACTGGCATGGTGTAGCCGCGCAGGATGAGAAGACCCTGCACATCTGCCAGGTCGACCACCGGCATTGCAGCATCTTCCCCTTTCACGTCATCAGCGCGAGGCGCTGGCCGAACTGAGGATGTCGAGTACTGTCCGATCGGGGTACGCGCTGTAGAAGGTTCCCAGATGCTCCTATGTCAAGCTGCGTGCGGCAGAATTTCGTCAGGGGGATCGTCGCCTTGTTGGGCTGCGGCTCGTTCGTCGGTCAGCAGCGCGCGGTAGGCGACATCGGACAGCTGGCGGCGCAGCAGGCGGAGGGCTTCGGTGCGGGTCTTGCCGCTGGCGAGGAGTTTATCCATGTAGGTCTTTCCCGGTCCGATTCCGCGGGCCTGGGTGACGGCGATCATGTGTAGGGCGCAGTTCACGGTAGCGATCTTATTCAGCGCTACGGTGATCGGATTGCGGTCCGGTGGCAAAGACTGCATGTGCTCGACGGTCTTCCGAAGGGCTGCGTAGTCATCTGCGGACTTCGCCTTCATCACCATCGTAAGCGGATTTTGAACGGGCGGCGGCGGTTCAGCCATGGCATCTCCTTACGGTTGACGGCAGCGCCCTCAAGCAGAGTGGGTGGGTGGTCTATTGGTGTGTCATGCATCGGTGCGTGCACAGCATGATCAGGTAGCACCACCTCGGAGCCATGTACACTGTATATTCACAGTACATTGTCTTAGACGCGTACAGGGTGAAGGGTGGTGGAGACGCCGCCATCGCCCAACGGGTGCAGACAAGTAGGTGACATGACCCAACAAGGCATCGGCGAGCGAGGAGGGGCGTCGTTGAACGATCAGCCGAGTACTTCTCGTGTCCGTCCTGGCCAGCCAACCTGGGTGGATGTCGACCCTAGTAAGGACTACACGCGGCCGTTGCCGTTGTCTCGCCCCCGGATCGTGCGGGCCGCCCTGCGGCTCGTGGACGATAAGGGCCTCGCCGCCTTGACTATGCGAGCGCTTGCCACCGAACTAGAGGTCTCGCCGATGGCCTTGTACAACCATGTGCGGGACAAAGACGAGCTGGTCGACCTCATGGTGGACCTGATGCTCGGCGAGGTGGACTGTTCGGCCACCAAGGGTGACTGGGTGACTCAGCTCCGTGCGCTGGTGCAGAGCTACCACCAGGCATTAGCCGCGCACCACCAGCTTGCCCGGGTCTACAGCGCCCGAGTCAGGATCGGCCCGCACGGTCTGCTGGTCGTCGAGCGGACCATCGGACTTCTCCTCCAAGGAGGACTTTCACCGGCCGAAGCTGCTGATGCCTTTTTCGCCCTGTACACCTACACCGCCGGTTTTCATCAGATGGGCCACATCGCCCCACTTCGCGACGCGGCATCACAAGACGAGCTCGGGTACTACTCAGCACTTCCCCCTGAGCAGATTCCCTCCGTCCAGGCTGTGAGCCCGCACCTCAACGGCGTGCACCGGCCGGGAAGATTCGATTATGGCCTCGACATCATTCTCGCCGGCCTGCAAACCAAGGTCGCCCACTGACCGGCCTCGCGGCGCGCTCTGGAGCTACCGACCGGTAACGTTGCAGAATGAGCGGTGAGCCGGCAGGAGGTCGAAGGACACCATGAACATCGTCGTCCTGATCAAGCAGGTGCCGGACACCTGGTCCGTACGCAAGCTGACCGACTCCGATCACACCCTTGACCGCGGCTCGGCGGACCTCGTCCTGGACGAGATCAACGAGCGCACGGTCGAGGAGGCACTCAAGATCAAGGAAGCGGGCGAGGGCGAGGTCACCGTCGTCACGATGGGGCCCGAGCGGGCCGCCGACGCCATCCGAAAGGCGCTGTCGATGGGTGCCGACAAGGCGGTGCACCTGTCCGACGAGGGCTTGCACGGTTCCTGCGCGGTGCAGACCGCCAGGGCGTTGGCCAAGGTCATCAGCACCCTCGGCGACGTCGACCTGATCCTGGCTGGCAACGAGGCCACCGACGGCACCATCGGCGCCGTCCCGGCGATGGTTGCCGATGTGCTCGGCATCCCGGAGCTGACCCACGCCCGCAAGGTCACCGTCGAGGGGCGCACCGTGACCGTCGAGCGGGAGACCAACGACGCGATCACGGTCCTACAAGCCGATCTACCTGCGGTGGTCAGCGTGCACGAGAAGATCAACGAGCCGCGCTACCCGTCGTTCAAAGGCATCATGGCCGCGAAGAAGAAGCCGGTCAGCACGTTGTCGCTGGCCGACGTGGGCATCGAGCGCAGTGATGTCGGGCTGGCCAACGCTATGTCCATGGTGACCGAGTCCACGCCACGTCCACCGCGCGAAGGTGGGCAGGTCGTCACCGACGAGGGTGACGGGGCGGCCAAGCTCGCCGAATACCTCATCGGCCAGAAGCTGATCTGACCTCCGGAGGGGAGAACTCCAGCCATGGCAGAGGTCCTGGTGCTCGCCGAGCACTCCGCGGGCGAGATCAAGAAGGTCACCGGTGAGCTGCTCACCGCTGCGGCGAAGCTGGGTGAGCCGTCAGCTGTAGTGGTCGGCACGCCTGGCACCGCGAGCAAGCTGAAGGACAGGTTGGCGGCCTACGGCGCAGCCAAGGTCTATGTCGCGGAATCCGACGAGGTGGACGACTACCTCACCGCTCCTGCCGTCGGTGTGCTGGCAGCCCTCGTAGAGTCGGCTCAACCGATCGCCGTGCTGATCGCCTCCTCGCCTAACGGGAAGGAGATCGCGGGCAAACTCGCCGTGCGCACCGGATCGGGCCTGCTCTCCGATGCCGTCGACCTGGCCGACGATGGCACCGCGACGCATTCGGTGTTCGGCGGCTCCTACTTGGCCAAGTCCAAGGCCACCACTGCGGTTGCAGTGATCACAGTCCGGGCCGGTTCTATCGACGCGATCGAGGCTCAGGGCGCGGCAGCCGAACAGACTGTCGAGGTACCCGTGGTGAGTGCGGGGAAGGCAGCGAAGATCATTGAGCGTAGGCCCATCGGGAGCGGCGACCGCCCGGAGCTCGCCGACGCCAGCGTGGTGGTCTCCGGCGGGCGGGGTGTCGGTTCGGCGGACAACTTCCAGGTAGTCGAGAAGCTCGCCGATTCGCTCGGTGCAGCTGTCGGGGCGTCCCGGGCCGCGGTCGACTCCGGCTACTACCCGCATCAATTCCAAGTCGGGCAGACCGGCAAGACGGTTTCTCCGCAGCTGTACGTCGCGCTCGGTATCTCTGGCGCCATCCAGCACCGCGCGGGAATGCAGACGTCCAAGACGATCGTCGCGGTCAACAAGGATGCGGAGGCGCCGATTTTCGAGATCGCCGACTTCGGGGTGGTGGGCGATCTGTTCACCATCGCCCCGCAACTGACCGATGCGGTCACCAAGCGCAAAACCTGATTCCCGCGTGTCCGGCTCTCCTGCCCGGTGTGTCGCGCTCACTTGCCTGGTGTGTCGGCCTCTCCTGTGCGCCCGGCACGGTCTTCATGCACCGGAATCGGCCGCCACGGCCCAGGCGGCCGTCACCGCGGCGACCCTGCTACTGGTCCGTTGGTGGTTCCGGGAC
>JALZCO010000320.1 GCA_030863015.1 Actinomycetota bacterium | reverse complement strand
CAACCATTACCCCCCATTACCGCACCATCACCGAGTTGCTGCAGAGCCGTTCGTTTGCGACCCGTCTCGTGCAATGGGACGGCGGCAGTGAACGGGCAATGGTCGTTGACGGGTACACGTGGAGTCGCCTACCGGGAACTGAGGTCGAAGTGCGAGCCCTCAGTGGTAGGCCGCTGGCGCTGCGCTATCGACCGTCTGGGCGCTGCTGATACAGGCTGTCTTTATGAATCGACCTTTTCCCACGTAAAAAGGAAACGGCTGTCAAATCGGCCGTTGTTGTAGGTCGCGCAACAGCCGGAACAGGCACCACGGTTTCTGCGATGCCGTCTGACCGTTCGCTTGCAGCTTGGGCATGTTCCAACGAACTTCTTCGGTGGAGTTATAACAGCATCTGCGTCATAACAGCGTTCTGCCGTGCATCCAACGGCCTCCGCGTGGAACTTCCACGGCCGCCCGTGGCCAGCACGCTTACCAGCCAGAGCGTGCGCTATCTCGTGAAGAACCGTGTTCGCCACGTGCTCCCAGGTATTCAGCTCGGTTAAGTGACGGCTCACACTGATTGTACGAGCGCGGTAGTTGCAGCTGCCAAACCGGCCTTTGGCGTTGTCGAACTAAAGTGCCAGGAGGTCAGACCATCGCGGTCCATTAGTTGGCGACTGGCTGTCGCCACTCTCGGAGATCCACTTAGGCGCCCTTGTAGTTCAGGACTTGGCAAAGCGTGTGTTCAACTTCCACGAGATCGGCTTGATCGCGCATAACTTGTTCCACGTCTTTGTACGCACTCGGAATTTCATCAAGAAGCGCTGTGGCTCTATCTAACAACCACGTCTTTCCCTGCATCTGTGTCGCCAGATCCTCAGTCGTGAACACGCTCTTAGCCTTACTCCGGCTGTATCGGCGTCCTGCGCCATGTGAGCATGAGTTATAACTGAGTGGATTTCCCCGACCTCGGACGATGTACGAACGCGTCCCCATCGACCCAGGGATCACGCCTCGATCACCTACGTCAGCCTTGATCGCACCTTTGCGTGTAATCCATAGGTCTCGTCCATCGTGGGGCTCTCGCTGCGTGAAGTTGTGATGACAGTTGACCCGTTCCAATTCCTTCCCCGTTCCGACGAAGCGGAAGAACGCGGCCAGAGCCGCATCCATCATTGTCGAACGATTCGCCATCGCGTAGTCCTGTGCCCAAAGCATGTCCCTGATGTACGCATCGAATTCCGGAGTTCCTTGCATGAAGTACGCCAGGTCAGGATCTTCGAGCGTTAGCGCTCGTTCCTTCGCCTGTGACCGTGCGAGTTTGATGTGACCTTGAGCTAGCTCGTTGCCTATGCCGCGGCTGCCGGAGTGGAGCACCACCCAGACAACGTCGCGTTCGTCCAGGCAGACCTCGAAGAAGTGGTTACCCGAGCCGAGTGAGCCGAGCTGCGTCAACGCTCGTGCCGACTGCTTATCCGTCAACGTCACTCGACCCGCATTGGCCTTCATCCAGCGCTGCGCCTGGCTCGATGCCCGCGCGTGACCTTGACCGACGCCCGCTGGCACGGCCTGTTCAACCTTGGCCAAGAACGGCTCGAGGTTATCGGGGAGCTGAGGAGCGGACAGCGAGGTCTCTACGGCAACCATTCCGCATCCAATATCCACGCCAACCGCCGAGGGGATCACCGCGTTCTCAGTTGGGATTACCGAACCCACGGTTGCCCCAATACCCACATGAGCATCCGGCATCAATGCGATGTGTCCGGACACCACGGGTAGCCGGCTTGTTTTACCTGCCTGGAGGAGAGTCCCATCGTCGATGTCGCTCGCCCAATTGTAAAGGCGTTCCGTTAATCGCTCCATCGCTCAGAGGTTCCTTCCGAAGTCCCATACTCTGGTCTCGCAATCTATGAATTACGAACACGGTACCACACGCTCGCCATTCGTCAATCACATTAGACGCCATGCCTACAAGAGCAGTGGCGATTATACAAAAGCCGAAGTTGCCCAGGAGGGGGCCTAAGTCCCAATGCCCTAGCGGTGCTGCGCCATCGCAATACTGACTGCCAGGGCCGTCTTCCCAGATCTATGGACGTCCGGCATGGACAAAGAAGGATGTCAAGCGCCTAAGGAGATGGCTGATCAGCGCTACACCTAAAGCAATGACAACGCCCCGCAACCGAAGTCACCGAGGCCCTTGTACCGATTCAGAACTCGGTGCAGGTTTGGGTGACCTGCGATTTGCAAAGCGGATCAGGCGGCTCGGTGGTATTCGTTGATCATGCCGTCGAGTATCTGGTGGCGTCGGATCGGGCCGTGGACGGGCATGGCGGTTGGCCGGTGGTCGCCGTTGGGGGCGTGTTGGTCGAGAGCCTGGTGCGGACGATGGCCGTTGTAGTGCCGGGTGTACGCGGACAGGACCCTGGTGGCGTGGTGTTGGTGGTAGATCAGGATGCGGTCGGTGGACTCGGCGCGGACGGTGCGCACGAACCGCTCGGCATAACAGTTCGTACGGGGAGTGCGCGGCGGGGGTCTGTTGCGTGGACGGATGACGGGCTCGGCAGAGTGAGCTGATGCCTCGTCGCTCGTGTCGGGTACGTCCGCTCGGTCCGCGTTCGCGGGATACCGGTTCCCGCCGGATGTGATCCTCGTGGCGATCCGCTGATACCTGCGCTACAGACTCTCCTACAGGGACGTCGAAGAGCTGCTGGCCGAACGAGGCATTGAGGTCGACCATGTGACCGTCTGTCGCTGGGTGCAACGGTTCACCCCGCTGCTGGTTGATGCCGCCCGGCCCTGCCGGCACGCCCCCGGTGACCGGTGGTTCGTCGATGAGACATATGTCAAGATCGCCGGGCGCTGGGTCTATCTATACCGGGCGATCGACCAGTATGGCCAGGTCATCGACGTCCTCAGGGCGCAGAATCGAAATCTGGCAGCCACTCGCCGATTCTTCACCCGCGCCCTGGAGCACGGTCCACGCCCAGCCGAGGTGAGCACTGATCGGGCGCCTGCCTACCCGCGGGTACTCGATGAGCTGCTGCCGTCGGCATGCCACGTCGTGGAGCGCTATGCGAACAACCCCGTCGAAGCCGATCATAGTCGGCTCAAGTCCAGGCTCAGACCGATGCGTGCGCTCAACGGCTTTGCTCGGCCCAAGTGATTAGCGCTGGCCATGCGTTCGTCCAGAACCTGCGCCGCGGCTACTACGAACTTGGTCTAAATGCCGATCCGCGCCATTGGCTGCCGGTGGTCTTTGCTGAACTCGCCCGCGCCATCTAAGCAGCGTGTCTACAGCGTCATGCTTATCTTGTCGCCGTTAACGCAACAGACCCCTCTGAACCGGGCCAATCCGCCTCGCTGCAGGAGCTGTACGAGACCCTTCGACTGGAGATGACCTACGACGCTGACACCAGGACCGTCGACGTGACGATCCAGCCTGCGCGTAGGGGTAGTGCGCGTGTCCGAGGGGGGACTTGAACCCCCACCCCCTAGTCGGGGACTAGCACCTCAAGCTAGCGCGTCTGCCATTCCGCCACTCGGACATTCCATTGGGACATTCCACATCGACACCTTGCACCCACGGCTGCCCGTACGGCGCGCAACGAGGGTAGCCGATCGCCACCTGACGCCCCAACTCGCCAGGAGCTCAGTTATGCGGCGGCACCCAGCTCAGGGGTGGTAGGAAGGCCCAGTGAGTGGACCGCCAGCAAGCACCAGCACGGCAGAAGACGAGGTTGTGGGTCTGGCCAGCGACCTGATCCGCATCGACACCACCAATACCGGCGACCCGGACACCCTGGTCGGGGAGCGGGTCGCGGCGGAGTACGTCGCAGGCAAGCTCGACGAGGTTGGCTTCGAGACCACCTATGTTGAGTCCGGCGCTCCCGGACGGGGCAACGTGATCGTCCGGCTGTCCGGTGCTGATGCAAGCCGTGGCGCGCTACTCGTACACGGTCACCTCGACGTGGTGCCCGCCGACGCCGCCGAGTGGTCGGTGCACCCGTTCTCCGGTGCCGTACAGGACGGCTACCTGTGGGGCCGTGGCGCGGTGGACATGAAGGACATGGTCGCCATGATCATCGCCGTCGCCAGGCGGTTCCGGCGGGACGGTGTCATCCCTCCGCGTGACCTGGTCTTCGCCTTCCTGGCTGACGAGGAGGCCGGCGGGCAGCAAGGCGCGCAATGGTTGGTCGACCACCGCCCCGAGCTGTTCGAGGGCTGCACGGAAGCGGTCAGCGAGGTCGGCGGGTTCTCCCTGACGGTGCGCGAAGGGCGCCGGCTCTACCTGATCGAGACCGCCGAGAAGGGCATCGCCTGGATGCGGCTGCGCGTCCGAGCCCGGGCCGGGCATGGATCGATGGTGCATGAGGACAATGCGGTGACCGCGTTGTGCGAGGCGGTGGCCCGGCTGGGCAAGCACCGTTTTCCCCTGGTGATGACCGACACGGTGGAAGAGTTCCTGACCGCCGTTGGTGAGGAGACCGGGCTGGACTTCTCCGGCGACGACTTGGAGGGCACGGTCGCCAAGCTCGGCGGCCTGGCCCGGCTCGTCGGCGCGACGCTGCGCGACACCGCCAACCCAACCATGCTCGACGCCGGGTACAAGGCCAATGTCATCCCCTCGACCGCGGAGGCGGTGGTGGACTGCCGGGTGCTGCCCGGGCGCCAGGCGGCGTTCGAGCGGGAGGTCGACGAGCTACTGGGCCCCGATGTCACCCGGGAGTGGGTCATCAATGCGCCCGCAGTGCAGACCACCTTCGACGGTGACCTGGTCGCTGCGATGAACGCGGCAATCCTGCAGGAGGATCCCGGTGCGCGCACGGTCCCCTACATGCTCTCCGGTGGCACCGACGCGAAGGCCT
Source organism: Actinomycetota bacterium (assembly GCA_030863015.1). Taxonomy (GTDB): domain Bacteria; phylum Actinomycetota; class Actinomycetes; order Mycobacteriales; family Pseudonocardiaceae. The sequence continues at coordinate 1,887 of JALZCO010000320.1, read as the reverse complement.
TCCACCGGCTGGGAATGCGCTGCTTCGGCTTCTCGCCGCTGCAGCTGCCGCCCGATCTCGATTTCGCCGCAATGTTCCATGGGGTCGACGAGCGGGTGCCCATCGACGGGCTGACCTTCGGTGCCCGCGTCCTGGATCGATTCCTCCGCAGCTGCTGAGAGGGTCCAGCGCGGGCGTGTCGGTGAAAGTCACCCCTTCCGCGGCGGATACATTCTGCTAACGTCTGGGCCCGTAGTAGTCTTGGTTCCTAGGACGCCTGTGGAGCAAGCGCCACAGGCGTTCGTTGTGTCCGGCCAGCGCAGTGCGTGCACAGCGCCCCGGGTGATCACGACAGTGAATTCGGGACACCCGCATTGCGGGCCGCACAGGCGGCCCGAGAAGGAGATGAAAGATGGCGACCGGCACGGTCAAGTGGTTCAACTCGGAGAAGGGGTACGGCTTCATCACCCAAGATGGTGGCGGCCCCGATGTTTTCGCCCACTTCTCGGCGATCCAGGCGACCGGTTACCGCACGCTGGAGGAGAACCAGCGGGTGGAGTTCGAGATCACCCAGGGACCGAAGGGTCCGCAGGCCGATCAAATCCGCACGATCTAAAGACCTGCTCGCTCGTAGGGTCCGCACCACGGTGCGGGCCCTACGTCATTTCCGATCTAGAACGACAGCTTCGGCTGCGCGACCGCGGTTCGTCGCCTGCGCAGCCACACGGTGCGCGTGCCGTCTGAGTACATTCGCGTCTGGGACAGTTCCCAGCCTGCGAACTCAGCCTGCACTGCCAGCTGGGTAGCTGCAGTCACCCGGGACACCCCCGGCGGCAACCGCAGCGGCTGGTACTCCCAGTCGAGGCCATCACCGTCAACCGTCTCGATCATCATCGCACCACCCGTTCCGGGTCGATCACCTGCAATCCTGCGCCCGATGCGGAGACAATGACCACCCGGCCGCTGGCCGGGTCGACTGCTACCGCATCGGGTTGGTGCACAGTAGGGAACCGGTGGACAACCACCGGCTCGCCCCCTGTCACATCGAGCCCCACCACCTCATTGCGGGCGGTCAGGGTCACCCACGCCAGGTCCCGCCGGGGGTCGTAGGCCACCCCGTACGGCGCACCCGGCAAGGGAAAACGTTGCCGCAACAGCAGCGGGTCGCCGGCGAAGACCAGCAACTCACCGTCGCGGACGTCGGTTACCAACAGCCGACCGAACCGGTCGGACACCACAGCAGCTGCGCCGTTACCCGCCCGCAGCGCTGGGCCGGTCTGCTCCGAGGACACGTCTACCAGGCTCACCGCACTGCGGCCCCGGTCGAGGACCACCACCTTGGTGCCCGCAGGCACCAGGCGGGTGGCGTCAACGAACCCCGGGATGGTCCGGGCCGGGCCGTCGAGCACGGTCAGCCGGTCTCCCATCGCGACCACGGTGGTTTCACCCATCGCGAGTGCCCCGTACGCCGGTCCGTCGAGATCCGTCCTGCTCAGGGCCCCGCCATCGAGGGGAACCCGGACCAGTGATCCGGGCACGGAGATCGGCACCAGTAGCGGGCCGCCTGCGGCGACGAGGACCAGATCGGCGGCCGGGCCGGGAAGCGCCACCTGCCGCGGCGGCGCGGTGCCGTCCAGTGTGCTGAGCAGCAGGCGCGGGGGGTCTGCCAGCGCCACCGCGACCGTCGCGGTGCGTGGATCGACCACTACCTGGGTGGCCGGCGCGCCAAGTGGCGTGACGGTCCCCGCGGCGGCCGGACCAGCTGGTGGAGCCGGGGCCGGGGCGATCGGGAGGGCCATGGCCGGCTGCGCTGGACTCCCGTTGCTACCGCATCCCGCGACCAGCCCGGCGACGAGCAACGCAGCAGGCAATCCTGCGCGTGGGGCACCGGGCACACCGACCTCCCGT
>JALZCO010000318.1 GCA_030863015.1 Actinomycetota bacterium | reverse complement strand
GCCCAGGACGCCGCCGAGCGAGTCGCCGCACTGTATGCCCGGTTGGGCGCGCCGACGGTGCTGACCGATGCCGCCAGCGCAGAGATGGTCAAGTACGCGGCGAACTGCTTCCTGGCGATGAAGCTGTCCTATGTCAACGCCGTTGCCGAGCTGTGCGAGCGGTTCGGCGCCGATGTGCTGGATGTCACCGAGGGCATCGGCTACGACCGGCGGATCGGGCAGGCTTTCCTGCAGCCGGGCCCGGGTTGGGGCGGGTCCTGCCTACCCAAGGACACCCATGCGCTACTGCAGGTCTGCGCCGCGGTGGAGTTCGACTTCGGGCTACTGCAGGCCAGCCTGGACACCAACACCCGCCAGCACCACCGGATGGTCGATAAGGTCCGCGATGCCGTCGGCGGGTCACTGGCCGGGCAGCGGATCGGGCTGCTCGGGCTGACTTTCAAGGCCGGTACCGACGATCTGCGGGATTCCCCGGCGTTGACGGTGGCGAGGTTGCTGGCCGCTGAGGGCGCCGAACTGATCGGCTACGACCCCGGGGTCCCCGCCGCGGTGCCTGGTATGACCGACGAAATGCAGGTCACCGACGACCCGGTCAAGGTAGCCTCCGGCGCCGCTGCCCTGGTGGTGCTCACCGAATGGCCCGAGTTCCGGATGCTGGACTGGGGCCGGTTGGCTGAGCTGGTAGAGCGTCGCATCGTGGTCGACACCCGCAACCTGCTCGACGCCGACGTCCTTCGCCGGGTCGGCTTCGAGGTCCGCGGCGTCGGTCGTAGGCCTCGGGCGACTACTTGCTCTGCCGACCGCGGTCCAACGCCGGTGCGGCGCTAGGCCGTTTGCGCCCTCTCGCCGGAAAGACTGGACGTCAGCCCGATGATCTGCTGTGCTTAGCCTCACCTAATCGGTCGATCTAGGGGCATCGGGGCCATGTACGTCTGCATCTGCCGAGCGGTGACGGAAGCAGAGGTGCGTGGGTGTATCACTGCCGGCGCGTGCACCGTCGAGGACGTGAGCGATCGCTGCGAGGCGGGTACCGGCTGCGGGTCCTGCGTGGAGAAGATCGCTGCCCTGCTCGACGTCTGCGCCGAGTTGCCGAACACCCTGCAACACAGCGCCTGATTATTCTGTCAACAAGCATTTTCCCAGCTCAGGCCAGCCTCACCTTCGATGACATCGCTGGTTGAAACGCGTACGGTCGCGATCATCCAGGGATCGATCCGGAGGGGGTTGAAAGACCATGCGCGGCGACGAAGAGATCATCGATCTGCTCAACGAGCAACTCACCAGTGAGCTGACCGCCATCAACCAGTACTTCCTGCACGCGAAGATGCAGGCAAACTGGGGCTTCACCAAGCTTGCCGAGCACACCCGGGACGAGTCCATCGATGAGATGCGCCACGCGGAGCGGATCACCGACCGCATCCTGTTCCTTGAGGGCCTTCCGAATTTCCAGAAGCTGCTTCCGCTGTGGATAGGGCAGACCGTGCGTGAGCAGTTCGAGGCTGACCTAGCTGTCGAGCTGGAAGTCGTCGAACGGCTGCGTCCCGGGATCAGGATGTGCCGCAAGAAGGGCGATGCCACCACTGCCAACCTCTTCGAGGACATCCTCGCCAGCGAGGAGGGGCACATCGACTACCTCGAAACCAACTTGGGGTTGATTGACAAGCTCGGCGAGCAGCTCTACCTCAGCCAGCTTGTGGAGCGCCCACCAGCCAGTGGCTAAGCCACTATCGTTGCCGGGATGGGTGAGCACCGACTGTTCGAAGTGCAGGAGGCGCGTGCCTTGCTGCCAGAGGTGCGCAGGCGAGTCGATGCGCTGATCGAGGACCGGGCGAACCTCACCGAGCTATCTGTCGACCTGCGCCGCATCGGCTCGTCCGCGCTTGGTGGTGTCCCTGAGATGAAGGCGCTACAGGCCCGGCTGGACGACATGCTGGAGTGGTTCCCAGGACAGGGCATCGAGCTCAAGGGGCTCGCGCCATTCCTCATCGACTTTCCCGCCGAGCTGGACGGCATCTCGGTGCGACTGTGCTGGCTTGAGGGCGAGCAGGCGTTGGAGTGGTACCACAGGTCCGACCTCGGCATCGCGGGCCGTCGCCGGCTACCCGGCTAAGCGGTCGGCGCGCGAAGTCCGCCGGGGGTTGACGTGATGGGAGGCCGCGGATGCGCCGGATGTTGGAGCTCAGTAAGTGCCTTAACCCCGACGGGACTTCCGGTCTGGGCCCCTAAGCTTGCCCCACATGAGTTACCGGACGCCCTAGGAGCATTGCGAGGCCGTGAAGCGAGTTGACGTCGGTATTGTTGCGGTCGTGGTAGCCGCGGCGGTGCCGTGCTGGCTGGCCTCTGTCGGGCACGACGCTGACGCTTTGGGTGACGAGTCCTACCGGGATGGCTTCCGGTGGTCGCAGCAGCTGCGCCCGGATGCCACGACTTGCGCGGATGAAGCCATGCGGCGAACCGGACCGCAGGTCAGCGCCTCGGCGTGGCTGGAAGGCTGTGTCAAGGCGCTGGATCTCGATCGCTAACCCGCAATTTCTGCAGTCCGTCTCCAGACTGCGGTAGGGGTGTCAGCGCACCGGGCGGCGGGCTAGCTGGGAGCCGATCTCGGTGATCACTGGGTGGAGCAGGATCGGTGATGTACCGCTGAGGAGGTTGCGCTCGGCGATCTCCAGGACGACCACGTCGCCGCCGGCGAGCAGTTCCCCAGCCGACCGTGGGACAGCGGCGGTGGTATCCGGGTGGATGACGGTGATGTCGGTGAAGGCCGCCGCGAGGTAGCGGCTCGCGAACTGGGTGAACGAGTCGGCAATCATGCGAACAGGCCGGTCGACGGTGCCCGCGGCGGGCGCCGAGGTCAGATGCAGTGGTATTCGGAAGTCACTGGCGATGGGACGAGTGCGGTCCGGCAGCCCGGCGGGCGCTAACGAGTACGTCGGGATGGCTCGATCACCGCTGCGTCCGATCAGCGGGCTGATGTCGTCGGGCCATGGGATCGATCCGGTGCGGGCAAGCTGCCAGGTCTGGGTGATACCGGACTCGATGCGGTCAGCCAGTGCGTAGGTCATCGCCAGACCACCTTCCTGGCTCCAGTGGGTGTCAGCCGGGTAGTAGACCGGGGAACCCTTGCGCCGGGCTATCTCGGCCAGCGCCGGGCGCAGGTCGATCGCGCCGGCTTCAGCGACCACCCGACGCCAGAACTCGTTCCTGGCCCGCGACGCGCAGTCGCGTCCCACGTATTGCGCGGGCAGCTGCTCGGGCACCATGGTCGTCTTGTCCGGAGCCACCAGCAGGACGAACTGCCGGCCGGACGACTCCACCACAGCACGCATCCGGCGCAACGAACCCAGCGTGTCGTCCAGCGAGCGAGAGGGCAGGCATGCACCGCTGATATCCGCACCGAGGTAAAGCCAGCCGTCGCGACCCTCGATCACCGAAGGAAACGCGTGGGCGGCAGCCACCATCGGTGCCACCGGCCGGGGTCCCAGATGCGGCTCCGACGCCGGCACCGGAAGTGGTGCTGGCTCGCTGAAGACTCCCCTGCTCACTGCCTCGGTCGTCCGCACCGCGCCGTCCCGGAACGGCAGGTTGTCGGCAGCCCAGGCGGGCAGCCCGGCTAGCCACGCCCAACCGTCTCGCAGGTCACCGAACGCGGCCAGCGGCCGGTTCTCGAATCGGGCCGGTTGGGCGCCGAGAGCGACCGAGATAGTCGGGCCGAGGAAGAACATGCTCGCGCACATCAGCGCGGTGAATCGACGACCGTTAAGACACCGGCTGCGTACCGGCTGTTTTTGGGGCATTTCGTCGGCGTCGATCTGCCTGCGGTCGGTCACCGACATGGCGTGCACCGTAACCGCGTCCCGGTCGGTAGCCTGCACCGGCCGACCCGCCGAACGTGGGAGAACGTGAATGTCTTCGGAACGCCTGATCGAGTGGACCGGCGAGCGTTGCGTGCCGTGGACAGATGACCTGCAAGTCGTCTACGAGCACTATCACCGGTACGCGCTGGCTTCCCACTTCGCCACCGGCGCACGGGTGCTCGACCTGGGCTGCGGGGAGGGCTTCGGTCCCGCGCTGCTCGCCGACGGGGCCAGCGAAGTGGTGGGTGTTGACATCGACTCGCAGACCGTGGAGCACGCCGCTGCCCACTACTCGAGGGGCAATCTGCATTTCGCGATCGGGTCGATGATCGATCCCGAGTTGCTCGCCGGCGCGCAACCGTTTGACGTCATCACCTGCTTCGAGGCGCTCGAACACGTCCAGGAGCAGGACGCTCTGCTCGCCGTGGTGCGCCGGCTACTGGCGCCGGGTGGGCTGTTCATGACCAGCACGCCGGACGTGACCGTATACAGCCACCAGCACGGCAACGACAACCCCTTCCATGTCCGGGAGCTCACGGATGCGCAGTTCCGGGCACTGCTTGGTGGTTCGTTCAGCCACGTCGCCATCCTGCGCCAGAACGTCGCCGTCGGATCTCTGATCACCGGGCAGGGGGAGCAAGGGCCCGCAGTGGCGCACTCACTGCGGCAGGCACCGGGCGGCGGCTGGCAGGTGGCAGTGGACTTGCCGCACACCTACCTGCTTGGCGTCGCCTCGGATGCGACGCTGCCGCAACTCCCCCCGCTCAGCGCGCTGGTCGATGCCGATCTGACCCTGGTGCGCACCGCGCACCGCGCGTTGGCCCAGGAACAGAGCCGGACCGCCGAACTGCGCGCTGAGCTCGCCGATGAACAGCAACGAGCAGCGGCCGATCGGATCACCGCGCAGCGACGGCGGCAACGGCTGGACAGCGAAGTGCACCGGCTGCGTAGCGAGTTGGCCACGGCGCAGCGCCGGGCGCAGCGGGCGGAATCGGTGGCATCCTGGCAACAGGAGATCGGCAGCGTTGCGCAACGTCGAGTGACCGAGCTGGAGACGGAGCTGTCGACGTTGCGAACCGAGCAGTCGGCCACCGCGCAGCGGCTGATCTCCCGCTACCGGGGCACCGTCGAGCGTGCGGCGCCGCGCGGCACGCTGCGCCGCGATCTCTACGAGCGGGCCCTCGGGCGTGGGCAGCAGCCGGCTCCGGCACCGCAGGTCCCCGGCCCAGTGGAGCTGCACACCAGTACGTCGCCACTGGTCAGTGTCATCGTGCCGGTGCACGGCAAATGGGAGTACACCCGGGCCTGCCTGACCAGCATCGAGCAGAATCGCCCGGCGTTCCCGTTCGAGGTGCTGGTCGTCGACGACGCCTCGCCCGATCGCACCGCCGAGCTGGTCGCGGCCAGCCCGAGCTTGCGGCTGGTGCGCACGCCGCGCAACGTCGGGTTCGTGGGGGCCTGCAACCTCGGCGCCAGCCACGCCCGCGGGCACTATCTGCTATTCCTTAACAACGACACCGAGGTGCGGCCAGGGACTCTGGACGCGCTGGTCGACACCGCAGATTCGGACGATCGGATCGGTCTGGTCGGGGCCCAGCTGGTGTACCCGGACGGGCGGCTACAGGAAAGCGGCGGCATCATCTGGGCCGACGGTTCCGGCTGGAACTACGGGCGCGACCGGGACGCCAGCGGCCCTGAGTTCCAGGTACGGCGCGACGTCGACTACTGCTCCGGAGCGGCGATCCTGGTACGCCAGGACCTGTTCGACTCCATCGGGGGGTTCGACCAGCGCTATGCACCCGCCTACTACGAGGACACCGACCTGGCGTTTGCGATCCGGGCAACGGGGCACCGCACGGTCGTCGAGCCCACCGCGGTGGTGGTGCACCACGAGGGCGTCTCACACGGCACCGACCCGGCCGCCGGCGTCAAGCGCTACCAGGAGATCAACCGCACGCTGTTCGTGCAGAAGTGGACCACCGCGCTGGCCGACCACCTCCCGGCCGCCAGCGAGCTCAACCTCTGGTTGGCGCGGCAGCGCGGGGCCGCCGGCCATCAGGGCGGCCTGGTGCTCGTCGCCGATCATCAAGTCCCCACCCACGACTGCGATTCCGGGTCGATGCGCATGCACCAGCTGTTGCTTCAGCTGGTCAAGCTAGGCCAGCGGGTGGTGTTCTTCCCATCCAACGGTGCCCTGCTGCAGCCCTACACCAGCGAGCTGCAGCGCCAAGGGATCACTGTGATTGCCGACGCAGCCGGGCAGGCCACCTTCCTGCGCGAGGCGGGCGCGGCACTGACCTTGGCCGTGTTGTCCCGCCCACAGGTGGCCTGGAAGCTGCTGGAGGAGCTGCGGATGCTCGCGCCGCGCTGCCTGGTCGGCTACGACACCGTGGACCTGCATTTCCTCCGCCTGCAGCGGCAGGCCGAGCTGGCCGCGTCGGCAGGCGATGAGGACGGCGCAGCGCGGTTGGCCGGCAAGATGAGTGCATCGCGGGAACTGGAACTGGGTCTGGTGCGGGCCGCCGACCTGACCTTGGTGGTCTCCGAGCACGAGCAGCGCCTGCTGCGCGACTTGGTCCCGGAGGCCGACGTTCGGATGCTGTCCAACGTGCACCATCCGGCCGGCGAGGTGCCAGGGCCGCAGGGCCGCACCGGGCTGCTGTTCGTCGGCAGTTTCGACCACTTGCCCAACCGGGACGCCATGCGGTGGATGGCCGATGAGGTGCTGCCGCTGGTGCATCACCGGCACCCGGGGACGGTGCTGCACGTGGTCGGCAGCAACCCGTCTCCCGATGTGCTGGAGCTGGCCGCTGAGACCATTGAGGTGCACGGTTGGGTACCTGATCTGATGCCGCTGCACCAGCGGTGCCGGCTGTCAGTGGCGCCGCTGCGGTTCGGGGCCGGGGTGAAGGGCAAGGTGGGCGAGAGCATGGCCGCCGGCCTGCCCACGGTGTGCACGCCGGTGGCTGCCGAGGGCATGCAACTAGTGGACGGCCAGCACGTGCTGGTGGCCGCAGACGCCACCGAATTCGCCGATCATGTGGTGACGCTGCTTGAGGATGACGCGCTGTGGCACACAATGAGCGAGGCCGGGGCCAACGCGGTGGCGGAACGGTTCGGGCCAGACGTCGCCCGCACCGCGCTGGCGGACTTGCTGGCTACCGCCAGCAAGTCCGGGTCGCTAGCGTCCCCGGACAGTCGGCGGCGCGTGGCTCAGCTGCTGGCTCAGCACTGAGTCGAAGGTGGCCAGCACAGCGTCATAGTCCGATCCGAACACCTCGAAGAAGATCGCTCGGTTGTAGAGCACGTAGACCCCGCGGTAGACGATGGTTCGGCTGCCCGGGGCACTGCCCAGGACCGCCAGGCCCTGCTGCGCGCGGGAGTCGTCAACCTTGAGTCCGCCATCGCGCTGAACGGTGGCGATCGTGTTGACCACGTCAGTTGCGGCCTGCTCGTCGGCCAGCGCGAAAGCGAACATCCCGATGGTGTTGCCACCGTCGGTGGTGGTCTTGAGCACACCGTCAGTCATCGCGCCGGCACGCAGGGCGTTCAGGATGGATTGGGGTAGCAGGTCGGTGCTCTCCAGCCGGGGCAGATCGAGGAGCCCTCCACCGCCGCGAGGTTCGCCGGGTGGCTCGATCAATGCCTGTGGAGTGTCCACCGGCGCCGGGCTCGGTGCCGGTGGAGCCGGCAGCTGGCGAGCGGCTGTGGGCTGCTCGGGCAGCGCGGATTCCTCACTGCTCGCCTGGTTCTGCTCGGAACCCCCGCTCACGAAGTAAGCCACGCCTGCCCCTGCCAGCCCGGCCATCAGAATTGCTAACACGGCGATCCCGATGATCTGCTTGGACCGAGGCTGCAGCGCGGAAGTCATGAACACCTCGGGCCCCTGCCGCATCCAGGCGCTCTGCTGCTCGGCAATGGGCTGTTCGGCGATCGGTGGCAGGTCCGAGTTCGTCCACGGTGGTGCGGAGTTGCCGAGGTCGGGGGCAGCGCGACCGCCAACGGGCTCGAACAAGCCCCGGACCTGACCCTGCTCCTGCTGGTAGGAGGGACTGCCCTGATACAACGGGCTGGTGGGATAAGAGGACTGCGGCGCCCCCACCTGAGTACGTTGCGAATCCTGGACCTCACCGGTGGCGTCCTGCCCGATCGCTGGCATCACCTGCGTCACAGCCTCCGGCGACGAGGTCTCCCACCGAAACGCCGGCGGGAACGGGCTGGCGACCTGCGGCGCGTTGCCCGTAGCGCCGGCCGCGTCGGGCGCCGGCGCATCGCGGCGCTGGCGGTGGTCCTCGGAAGACAGCCGTCCCGCGGCGAGATCCTCATCGAGCTGCTGGAACTCGTTCGGCCGGGTCACTGCACCACCCCCTCGGGGACATCGGGTCGGGGCACATTGTGCACAGCGGCCACGCTCCGTCCGCGGCCGACCTCTCACTGTCAGCAGTCCTGTTACCCTCCCGCCCTGATGGGCGACGGGATGAGCGTTTCCAGGCACGCGCGGGGTGATCGATCTCCACGTGTGGCATCCCCGATGAAGGCGCATCCGAACACCGGCTTCGCGTGGCTACGGATGATCGGCGCGCTGATCGTCGTGGTAGATCACTCGATGCCGCTGACCGATCCGTCGCGCTTGACGCTGTTTCCCACGTCATGGGCACTGTCCCCTGGCTACATCGCGTTGCTGGGATTCTTCGCGATGAGCGGCTACCAGATCAGCGACAGTTGGAAACAGGATCCGTCCTGGTGGCGCTTCAGCGCCAAACGGGTGCTGAGATTATGGCCTCCGCTGCTGTGTGTGGTGCTGGTCACGACCCTCGTGATCGGACCCCTGGTCTCCACTCTCGCGCCAGGTGACTACTTCTCGGCTCAGCAAACTTGGGGATACATCGTCAATAACGCTGGCCTGTACACGTTGCAGCACCGGCTGCCTGGTGTGTTCGCCGACAACCCCTGGCCATGGTCGGTGAACGGCTCGATCTGGACGCTGCCGATGGAGTTCACGGGCTACCTGTTGGTCCTCACATTCGGGGCTCTCGCGCTGTTCCGTCGGGCACCGTGGTTGACGATCGTCCTGATGCTGGCCCTGGTCGCGCTGGACCGCCGATTCGAGGCCAGCATCGGCAACCCTGGAGATGGCGGTTCGTTCCTGCAAGTGCCAATCGGGTCGATGGTTGCCTTTCTCGTCCCGTTCAGCATCGGCATGGTGCTGCACGCCTACCGGGGCCGGATTCCGCTCTCACCTGCCGTGGCATGGTCGCTGGTTGGGCTGCAGATTGCGGTTCACACCACCAAGGCCGGCGCCCTCACGCTCCCGTTCATGGCCGGGTACGGAGCGATCGTGCTCGCATTTCACTGGCCGGCTCGCCTTGAGGGCTACGATTCGTGGGTCTTCGGCAGCTATGGCTTGTATGTGTGGGCATTCCCGATGCAGCAACTGCTGATCATGGCCGGAGTCGATGCACTAGTACCACTGATAGTCACCGCAGTGCCGCTGTCCTACCTGTGCGGTTGGTTGTCATGGCGCTACATCGAACAACCCACATTGTCGTTGCGCCGTTACCTGCGGCGTCGCAAACTTCATCCCGTTGCCGCCAGCCGACTCCGACGGCTCTCGCAGCCCGCGCGGCCCTCGCCGCCCGAGCGGGAACCGTCTGTGCCGGCGCCCTCGGCGTAGCCTGGCGGCATGGCACTGTTCGGACGCGACAAGACTCGCATGGTAACCGCCGACGACGCGCTACCTGGGCGATCCACCTCAATGCCAGTGGCCGCACGGCACGCCGTGACCGGACACCGGATCGTGCCGCCTTTCCCGGACGGCCTGCGTACCGCGGTGTTCGGGATGGGCTGCTTCTGGGGCGCCGAGCGGATCTTCTGGCGTACGCCAGGGGTGTATTCCACCGCCGTCGGCTACGCCGGTGGCTACACCCCCAACCCCAGCTATGAAGAGGTCTGCTCCGGACGGACCGGGCACGCTGAGGTGGTGGTGGTGGTGTTCGACCCGGTGCAGATTTCCTACCCCGAGCTTCTGCGGCTGTTCTGGGAGGGCCACGACCCGACGCAGGGGATGCGGCAAGGTAATGACCGAGGCACCCAGTACCGCTCTGTGGTGTACACCACCGACGCCGAGCAGGCCGCCGAGGCGGAGAAGAGCCGATCGACCTACCAG
>JALZCO010000490.1 GCA_030863015.1 Actinomycetota bacterium | reverse complement strand
GGTCCTGGAAGCCGCCGCGCTTCGCGCGCTCGACGGCCGCACCGCGCTCGTCGTGGCCCACCGGCTGACCCAGGCCGCCACCGCCGACCGCATCGTGGTGCTCGACGCTGGTCGCGTCGTCGAAACCGGCCGACACGCCGAGCTGGCAACCGGTGAAGGACCTTATGCCCGTCTCTGGGCCGCATGGTCCCAGGCGCGCACGACTGCGGGTTGATCCTCACCCTTTGGTGGCGAGCAGGCAGGCCGTATGGCCATACGTGACTTCCTAAGTGCCTATCCTCACCCGGGTCTATAAGGAGAGCCTCCCCTTATTAAGGGTGGATGAAGCTCGCTGTCGCGTGAACTTCGGACCCGTTGCCTCCGGAGGCACATATGACCGCATCTATGCTCGACGCCCGATCCGACGTCCTCACCCGCCGGCGGTTCCTCAGCGGCGTGTCGCTGGTCGCTCTCCTGGCCGCCTGCGGGAGCGAGTCGGACCCAGGCCCTACGACCACCGACGATGCCATCCACGGTTCAGGCTTCCCGGTCACTATCGATCACAAGTACGGCTCTACAACGATCCCGGCCCAGCCGCAACGCGTCGTCACGGTCGGGTTCACTGACCCGGACTTCGTGCTTGCGCTGGGCGTCAAGCCGGTGGCGATCACGGACTGGTACGGCGACTATCCCCTCGGCGTCTGGCCGTGGGCGCAGGAAGCCCTCGGTGATGCGAAACCTGGTGTCATGCCCCGTCCAGAGGGCGACAAGCTCAACTTCGAACTGATCGCCGGCTTCCGGCCGGACCTGATCATCGGGCAGTACACGGGAATGGCCAAGGAGGAATACGAACGAGCTGCACGACTTGCACCCACCGTCGCCCAGTCCGGCGAGCACCAGGACTACACGACGCCGTGGCAGGTCACCATGCGGACCGTCGGCAAGGCCTTGGGCCGGCCAGCCCGGGCTGAGGAGTTGATCGCCGGTGTCGAGGCTCGCTTCGCCTCGGCCCGCCGCGAGCATCCGGAGTTCGTGGGCGCTCCGCTGATCGTCGCTGAGCGGGTGGATGCGGGCAGCACCTACATCCGGACCGAAAGGGAGCCGCAGAACGGTTTATTCCGCGACTTGGGCTTCACACAACCAGCACCGATCGCCGAGCTCCTCGTCGACGATGACGGGTACTCGGGGAACCTCAGCGACGAGCGTATGGAGCTGCTCGACACGGCGTCGGTCCTGGTCTGGAAGTTGTTCGACCAGCCAAGCGTTCCCCAGGAGCTGGCCAACCACCCGCTGTATCCGAATCTGAAGGTGGTGCGGGAGGGACGTGACCTGTTCCTCACCGACGAGGTCCTGGTTGGGGCGCTGGCGTTCGGATCGGTGTTGAGCCTGCCCTACGCGCTTGACCAGATCGTCCCCATGCTGGCGGCCGCCCTCGACGGCGACCCGGCCACCAATCCGCCCTCGTGATCGGCGCGGTACGCCGAAGGAGCCATGCCATGCCACCACTTGCAACCCTCGATGGCTTGCACGGCGATCTCACTCGGCGCCGCTTCCTCACCGCGGCGGCTGCCGCCGGGCTGCTCACCGCCTGCGGATCCGACGCCACCTCGAGCCCGGCAGTACCGGCGACGGGACCGTGGACGTTCACCGACGACCGGGGCGTCGAGGTGATCCGACCCTCCCAGCCGTCCCACATCGTGACGAACGACCAGGCGGGCGCCGCGCTGACGTCCCTCGGCATACGGCCGGTCGGCATCTTCAGCAGCGCACCGATGGACGAGAATCCGATCCTAGAAGGGGTGGACCTGACCGGGATCGAGTCGCTCGGCGAGGTCTACGGCGAGATCAATGTCGAGAAGCTCGCGGCGCTTGCTCCCGACCTGGTCGTCGTCCCGTTCGACCCGCGCCAGGACGGCCCGCCGTTCGGGTTCGTCGGCGGCCCCGTGCAGGGCCAGGTGCAGGCACTCGCCCCCATCGCCGCGATCGACGGCATCAAGGACCCCGCCCAGGTTCTGGGACGTTTCGCGGAGCTGGCGGCGGCGCTCGGCGCGGACCTGCAGGCACCGGCAGTGGCGGCCGCCCGGAAACGCTTCGAGGACGCCGGTTCCGCACTTCGCGCTGCGGTCGCGACCAAACCCGGCTTGCTCGCCGTTGCCGTCTATGCCACCCCCAGCGAGGGGATCTTCTTCTGCCGGCCCGCCACATTCCCCGGTCTGCGCCAGTTGCAGCAGCTCGGCCTTGAGCTGGTGGTACCGGAGGGCGGAGCCGCGGACGTCAACGAGGACTTCACCAACTTCTTCTTCGATTCTGTGAGCCTCGAGCTGGCCGGCAAGTACCCGGCCGACCTGATCCTGCTCGATGCGGACACCGCACCCGAGGTCATGGCCGGCGTCCCGACGTGGGCGGCGCTGCCCGCGGTCGAAGCCGGGCAGATCGTTCCGTTCCGCAGGCTGGGGTCCTGGACCTACACGCAGAACGCCGGGGAGATCGAGGCGATCGCTGCCGCTGTCCGGGACGCGAATCCTGACTTGGTCTGAGAAGGAGGATCCATGACAATCACACTGCTCGAGCGGCCAGTTCCGATCCACGACGACGCCACCCGTCGGCAGTTCCTGATCGGTGGTCTGTCCCTGGCCGGGTTGCTGGCCGCCTGCGGTAGTGACAGCGAGGCACCGGCGCCGCCCGGCTCGGGCGATGGTCGGTTCCCGGTCACCATCGACCACAGATACGGCGCCACTGAAATCCCTGCGCAGCCAAAGCGGGTGGTCACGGTGGGATTAGTTGAGCAGGACGCGCTGCTTGCTTTCGGCGTGGTCCCGGTCGCCACCACCGAGTGGTTCGGTGAGCACCCGGGTGCAATCTTTCCCTGGGCTCAAGAGAAGCTGGGCAACGCTGCTCTGCCCGAGGTGTTGAACGAATCCGACGGCATCCAGTTCGAACGGATCGCCGCGCTGCGCCCGGACCTCATCCTCGCGCTGCACTCCGGAATCACCCAGGCCGACCACGACCGGCTTCGCCGGATCGCACCCACCGTCGCCCAGCCCACCGAGCACATTGACTATGGCGTGCCCTGGCAGGACCTGACTCGAACGGTTGCGGTTGCAGTGGGTCGGGCGGAGCAGGGCGAGCAGCTGATCGCCGGGATCAGGGCCCGCTTCGCCGAAGTCCGCGCCGATCACCCCGAGTTCGCTGGGGCCACCATCCTGGCTAGCGGGCCCGCCGAAGGCGGGAACTATGGCGTCAATGCGTCGAAGGATCCGCGCAGCCGAATCCTTACCGACCTCGGCTTCATGGTGCCCGCGGAGATCGACGAGCGAGCTGGCGACCAGTACTACGCCGAGATCAGCACCGAGCGGGTCGGCCTGCTCGACACCGACGTCCTGGTGTGGACATTGGACTCCCAGGACCAGCGCGGTGAGATCCAGTCCAATCCGCTCTACGCCGGCCTCGACGTGGCCACCCAGGGGCGAGACATCTTCCTGGTTAGCGGAACCGACGTCTACGACGCGTCCAACTTCGTCACGGTGCTCAGCCTTCCGCTCCTGCTCGATCGGCTCGTCCCCATGCTTGTCGCCGCCGTCGACGGCGACCCCACCACGGAGGTGCCGTCATGACGGTGGCTCGGATCCCACCGGGCCCGCCGACGCGCGATCGGCGACGGGTTGCCGGTCACCATCAAGCACAAGTACGGCAGCACCGAGATCCCCGCGGAGTCGCGCCGGTGATCACGGTGAACCGGTTCGAACAGAGCGCCGTGCTCGGCGAGATTTTCGCCGCCGATCCGGCCACCAGTCCAAGCCCTCGTTGAGGAAACCAGGAGGATCCGTCATGTCCATCACCCTGCGCAATCGTCCCTCGCTTGAGTTCGAGTTCCCTACCGAGATCCGCGACGCCGAGGGGCAGCTAGGGGTGTTGAACCGCCTTGGCCTGCTGGTGAGCCTGCCGATCCTGCTCGATGAGCTGGCACCGCAACTCGCCGCCGCCCTTGATGGCGACCCCATGACCACGGTGGCACAGCGATGACGCGGGCTGGGGCCTCCGCGGCGCTGACCGCGATGCTCTGGTCGGTCCTCCTCGCGTGCGGCTCTTCGCCGACCACGGATACGCCCGCGCCGAGCGGCGACGCCGCCTTCCCCGTCACCATCACGCACAAGTTCGGCAGCAGCACCATCCCCGCACCGCCCAAGCGGGTGGTAACGGTCGGCGACGAGGACATCGCGATCGCTCTCGGGATCACCCCGGTCGGCATCGTCCGTAACACCAGTTACGACAGCGGCGTGGCGCCCTGGCTGGAAGACCGGATCGACCTGGCCAAGACGACACTCATCGACGTCCCGGCCGG
>JALZCO010000241.1 GCA_030863015.1 Actinomycetota bacterium | reverse complement strand
GATGGCTGGAGTACTCCAACGCGCGGACCGCCCGGCCGCCGTCATGGTCGCGGACCACACCGGAAAAGCTCACCACTGCGCCGGCGTCCGCGCGGGCGACCAAGCGGGCATGCTCCTCGACGTCGAGTGAATCCTCGGTGACCACTGCCCGCAGGACCGCTCCCGGAGCTGCGGACACCGCCTCCTCATGGCCGTGGCCATGGTGAACGTCAGCAGGCTCACCGGTTCCGCTCCCGACGTGGTCAGCGCCGTGCAGTTGCTCGACGGCGTGATCAAGAACCCGGTCGAGGACCCCCAGACCGTCTCGCACCCCGCCGGTGGAGCCGGGCAGATTGACCACCAAGGTGCGCCCGGCCACCCCAGCCAGTCCTCGGGACAGCACCGCGGTGGGTACCTGGGGCAATCCAGCCGAGCGGATGGCTTCGGCCAATCCAGGCAGGCTTCGGTCCAGCAATGGGGCTGTGGCCTCCGGGGTGCGGTCAGTAGGGCTGATTCCGGTGCCGCCGGTGGTCAGCACAACGTCGACCGCGTCGGCCACCGCCACCGCCACCGCGTCGCGTACCGGCGACCCGTCTGGTACCACCACGGGATCCGGGGTCTGGTAGCCACGCTCGGACAGCCAGTCGACGATGACTGGACCGGTGCGGTCGGGGTACACACCAGCAGTCGCACGGTTGGAAGCCACCACGACCACGGCGCGGCGGGTCGTTGTTGTCATCGGTTCTCCTGACGCGTCCACAGCCCGGTCTTGCCACCTTCCTTGCGGTCCACCCGCACCGCGTCGAGTACCGCAGCGGGATCGACTGCCTTGACCATGTCGTGCAGCGCCAACCCGGTCACGGCGACCGCGGTGAGCGCCTCCATCTCCACACCCGTGCGGTCGGTGGTCCGGACCGTGGCAGTGATCCGGATTTCGGAGCCCGAGGCGTGCAGATCCACGGTCACCCCCGACAGCGCGATGGGATGGCACAGCGGAATGAGGTCGGGCGTCCGTTTGGCTCCCATGATTCCCGCAATGCGTGCGGTGGCCAACGCATCACCCTTGGGCAGCTGCTCAGCGTGCAGCAACCGCACCACCTCTTCGGTGGTACGCAAGACGCCCGACGCCACCGCCTCCCGCGCGGAGGGCGTCTTATCGGAGACATCGACCATCCGGGCCGCACCACGATCATCGACGTGGGTCAGTCTTTGCTGGGAGCTCACCAGTTGATCCTACGGCGAGTTGTCTCGGTCATCGGTGCGCCAGACGCCTCCGGCGGCGTGGGAGTACGCCGAAGGGGGCCAGCACGCGATGCGTGCCAGCCCCCTGTCGGGAATGCGTTGACCAGGTCAGTGCGTGACCGGCAGATCTGCCTCCACCGGCTTCGGCTTCGGCGCCTCCTCCTGAGGCTTCTCGTCCTTCTTGCGCTCTTCCCGGCAGCTGGCAGACGACACGATGATCTCTAGCAGCGCGTCACCGTCACCATCGGCCTTGGGCACCAGGCTCGGGTTGAGCGACTGGAGCTTCTTGGCCAGGTCCCCGAGGGTCGCAGGACCCGACTCCGTCGGGTTGGCCGGAGCACCAGGCTTCGACGGGTTGGCTGGAGCACCAGGTGCTTGCGGGTTCTGCGGGTTCTGCGACTTCACCTCGTCCATCGTCGCCGGGACCTTCAGGTCCTTGGGCGCGACCTGCTTGAGGAGATCGAGGTCCTTCTGCTGGAGCACAGTCCCCAGGTTGCCACCGGGCAGCAGCTTAACCACGAGCGCATCAACGGTTAGCTTGTCGCCGTCCCGCTCCTGCCGGTTGAACTCGATCGAGAGGATCGGCGAGAGGTCCAGCTCCTGACCATCGGACGGATTCGCCGGTAGCGGAGTACCATTGTCACTGACGCCGCCGATGATCGAGGCATCGCCTTCACCATTCTCACACTTTGCCTCGATGAGCTTGGCCTTGATCCCGAGGACCTCCACGTCGACAGCCGTCGCCTTGGACCGGAAGTCCTGAGCCCTGACCTTGAGCAGTGCGACCCTCAGCAGCTCCGAGTCCTCCCCCGGCACCTCCAGGAGGGCCTCACTGTCGTCCGGTGGAGCGTCGACATATGGCGTCGGATCAATGAGGTCTACCACCTCAATGCCATACGCCGACGAGGTGGTGTCTTCACCAGCATTACCCGACACGGTCCCCAGCAGCAGGGCCACCACGGCGGTGGCAGCACCGACGCTGGCAGCACTGGCGCCGGCGAGCTTCCTACTGTTCACGTGCTGTCCTCTCATTGTTCAGTTCTCGTCGATGAGCACGAGCGTCCCCAGCGGAACCTCGGTCAACATGTTCAGTGCGTCTGCCGGAACCCGGATGCATCCGTCGCTGGATTGGGTACCGAAGACGTCGGCCGTGGGCCAGGTGTGGATCGCGACGGTTCCCGGGCCGCCACCAAAACTGTCCAGCGTCGGGCTGTGGGTGCCCAGCGGCAGGATCACCGGGGAGTAGTTCTGCTTGGGGTCGGTGAACGACCCGAGCAGGAAGGTTCGCCCCACCGGAGTGGGCGCTGACTTCTTGCCGATCCCCACCGGCCACTCACCCAGCCGACGGTCCCCCCAGAACAGCTCCATATTGAGCGAACGAAGGTGTACCCGAATGAGATACGGGGTTACCGCCCGATCGAGTGCATCGTCGGTTAACCAGCCGACCGAGTTGTTGGGCCGCGAGGGCAGCAGCACCTGCACCCAGCCGGGTTGCTGGGCAAGTACCGGCAACCAGGTGTCCCCGAGCTGCTGGGGCGTCATCCTGGCGATCGGCGCACCACCGGGGGCGGCGTACACCACGACTTCCCTCCGTGGGTGCACCACGGTGCCGTCGGTGGGGTCCGGGGGCCCGGTGTCCAGCGGTGCCCCGTCGACGACGGTGTAGGTGGTACTCAGCGGCAGAGCTGCGAGATCTGACGGGACGGCCGCGGGCGGGATCGTGGTGGTCGCGGCCACCGGGGGCCGTGGTGCGGCCTTGCCGGCTTCGCCACTTCCGCCCCCGAGGGGGACCAGGAAGGCCACCACCACGATTGCCAGCACCATCACGACAGCTCCGGCAAGCGCGCAGGCAATCAGGTAAGAGCGACCACGCAGGCGGGGAGATGCAGGACGCTGAGCCATAGCCCCTTCTGGTGTCGGACGAGCGAGCATTGCTGACGACTCGCCCTCCCCGATCGGGCGACTCACGCTGGCCAACGACGCTCCGGCCGCGCGGTGACGGGACCCTAACGGATCCGAACCGACGCCTTTGAGGGGCCCTCTGTGGGGGCGCTAGTGGGTGTCGCTGCGGTTGATCTCCGTGTGCGGGTGCTGGTAAGGGAGCTGGTCAGCCGGCAGCGGGAAGGCCACCTCGCCAAAGGGGGACAGCGCGCCCTGGATCGGGGCGGCAAGTTCGCTGACGGGGTGGTCCTCTTCCGACCAGCTCGGCCAGGTCGGATCGATTCGGTCGGTGCGCTTGGCCACAGCTCCTCCTCGCTCGGTGCGACTCCATTGTGCCCCAGGGTCAGGAAGTTCATCGTGATCAGTGGCGCCAGGTGACGTGTCCCGGGCTATCGATACCGTGGTGGGGATGTCCAGCACTGCACTGGCCGACTGGCTACGCTCCCGGGACGACGCCACGCTGGCCGCCTTACTACGGGCCCGCCCGGACCTTGCCGTGCCGGCGCCGGCTGATTCGACCGTGCTGGCCACCCGGGCCGGGATCCAGGCATCCGTCGCCCGGGCGTGCGAAGACTTGGATCGGTTCACGCTGGCCGTGCTGTCGGCGTTGGTGGTGGCCGGCGCCGACACCGAACCGGTGCGCCGCCGGGACCTCGCCGACCTGCTCGGTTATGACGTCCCCCCGGGCCGGACTCAGCAGGGCTTGGACGCGTTGCGTTGCCGTGCGCTGACCTGGGGCGACGATGCGGCCCTTGCGGTAGTCCCGGCGGCGCGCCAGATCATCGGTCCGCATCCTGGTGGGTTGGGACGTCCCGCCGCAGATCTGATCGGCGTCGATATCGGAGCTGCCCTCGCCGAGCTCGCCGAGGACGAGCTCGGTGTGCTGCGGACTCTGGCCGCGGGACCTCCGGTGGGCACCACCCGGGATGCCGCCGAGATGGTTGCACTGAGCCGGGCCCGCACCCCGGTGCAACGCCTACTGGCCCGCGGGCTGCTCCGGCGGATCGACTCCGGCACAGTCGAGCTGCCCGCCCAGGTGGGCTTGGCGCTGCGGGGCAACCAACCGCTCGGGCTCATCGAGCTGGAGGAGCCGGCGTTGCCCAGGCAGCAGCGCGATCCGTCCGTGGTGGACTCGACGGCCGCCGGCGCGGTGCTCGATGTGCTGCGGCACACCGAAAAACTGCTCTCCGAATGGTCGCGGGAACCGCCCGCTGCGTTGCGATCCGGCGGTCTGGGTGTCCGCGACATCCGGCGAACCGCGCGGCAGCTCGACGTCGATGAGTCCACGGTGGCACTGCTCGCCGAGGTGACCGCCGCGGCTGGGCTGGTCGCTGGGTCCGACGAGGGTGCCGACGGCAGACTGTGGTTACCCACGGTTGCCGTCGACTCCTGGCTCGCTGCGCGACCGGAGCGGCGCTGGGCGATGCTGGCCGACACGTGGCTTGAGTTACCTCGGCTGCCGGGATTGGCCGGGATTCGCGACGACAAGGACCGGCCGCTGACATCGCTGTCTGATGAGTTGCGTCAGCCACGCGCCGCGGCGCAGCGCCGCCAGGTCCTCGACGTGTTGGCTGATCTGCCCGCCGGTAGCGGGATCCAGCGGTCCGACGAGCTTGCCGCAGTGCTCGCCTGGCGGGCTCCGCGTCGAGGTGGCCGGCGGCGCGATGAGATGGTCAGCTGGACGATCCGGGAGGCCACCGCGCTAGGCGTGCTCGCGCTGGGCGCGCTGTCATCGTCCGGCCGGGCGCTGCTGCAGGACGGCGCGGGCGCGGCGGCGGCCGTCCTGGAGGCCGCCTTGCCCGAACCCGTGGACCACGTGCTGGTACAGGCCGACCGCACCGTAGTGGCGCCGGGACCGTTGGAGCCTGAGCTGGCCAGGGAGATCGGCCTGGTGGCCGACGTGGAGTCGGCCGGCGGCGCCACCGTCTACCGGGTCACCGAGGACACCGTGCGTCGAGCCTTGGACGTTGGCCGCAGCGCCACCGACCTACACGAGCTGTTTCGGACCCGGTCCCGGACACCGGTGCCGCAGTCGCTGAGCTACCTCATCGACGATGTGGCCCGACGGCACGGGCGGCTGCGCGGCGGCACCGCGGCCGCATTCCTGCGTTGCGACGACCTTGTGCTGCTGGCTGAGCTACTGGCGCATCCGGTCGCCGCGCGCTGCGGGCTGCGCAGGATAGCTCCCACCGTGCTGGTCAGCCCCTTGGCACTGGGGCCGCTGCTCGAGGAACTGCGGGGCGCCGGCTTCGCCCCGGTCGCTGAGGGGACCGACGGCCAGGTGGTCGCGTTGCACGCTGCGCAGCGTCGGGCCAGGGTTCGACCTTCTGCGATGCGCCGGACCGCTCTGCCTGCTGTGCAGGCTGCACCTTCTTCCGAGCAGCTCGCGGCACTGATCCGGGGAGTCCGCGCCGGGGACGCCGCGGTCACCACTCCGCGCGGGCCCGCTGTGGTAACCGGTGGGGCGTCCACCGGCGACACGCTGCAGCTGTTGCAGGGCGCCGCCGACGCTGGCAGCAATGTGTGGATCGGCTACGTGGACTCCCACGGCGTAGCAAGCAAGCGCATCGTGCGGCCGGTGAACGTAGGAGGTGGCGTGTTGGAGGGGTTCGACCGGTCACGGGGCGAGCTGCGACGCTTCCCGCTGCACCGAATCACCTCTGCGGCGGTCACGCACGACTGACGCTTCAGGTGCGCGCAGCGCTCTGCAGTTGGGCACGTAGTTCAGGGGTCAGCAGCTTGCCTGCCCGATCGACCAGCAAGGTCATCTCATACCCGATCAGACCGATATCGCAGCTTGGCGAGGCCAGCACGGCAAGGCTGGAACCATCGCTGATGACCATGGTCAAGACGATGCCGCGCTCCATCTCCACCACGGTCTGGACCACGCCCCCCGCCTCGAAGCAGCGCGCCGCACCTTGGGTGAGGCTCACCAGACCAGAGGTGACCGCAGCGAGCTGATCGGCGCGGTCCCGCGGCAATCCCGACGACGCAACGAGGAGCAATCCGTCGGCGGAGACGACGACAGCGTGCGCCACACCGGGTACTCGCTCTACGAAGCTGTCCACCAGCCAGCCGAACTGGCCGGGCTGGACCGGATGCTGTGGCACTGCTGTTGTCACTACTGATCCTCCTCGATACGTCCGGGCATGGTGTCGGTACTGGTGGGCTGTTCGTCAGGGCCGATGCGGGCGTGACGCCCGACGCGCAATCCGTGCTGGTATCTGCTCAGCCGGCCACGCACATCGTCCGGAACGCGGACCGGACCGACAGGTATCGACGCCGGTACGGAACGGCTGATGCTCTCCGCGCCGGACACAAGATGAGCAAGCGGCTGCCGCTTGGGTAGCCCGGCCGTGGTGACGCCGTGGTCGACCGGGATGGCCAGCGCTTGCGCGGCCTGCCACTGCTCATCCAACGGGGACCGCCACTCGTGGGCGTTGGTGCTCGGAAGCCCGTTTGGTGGTGCCATCTCAGTAATGTCGCTGTTTGTCGCCGACGCCGACTGCCGCTCGCGGAACCAGGCAGAGACCATCTCGAAGATCTCCTCGCGCACCTCCTGCGGCTGCTCGGTTGCCTCAGTGCTGCTCCGCGGCAGCGGACTCGCCAGGGGATCTGGCTGAGCCCTGCCGTGCTCATGCACATCCAGCTGACCGGCGAGCGGTGGCTCGCGCGCGGGCTGGGTCTGGTCGTCGCCGAAGAGCTCGCGCCACTCCTGCTCGGCCGTGCGCGGGCCGCTGGGCGGTGATGTCGCGATTCCGATCGAAGTGGGGCTGAACAGCTCCGCCGCGGTGGCCTCATCTACCACCGACACCTGCAGCGGCAGCGGCGCGCCGGTCCCGCTCCATGCTGTGGTGGCCGCCGCCTCGGGGACCCTGTCATTCGACAGCCGGGAGCCGTTGGACGGTTGGGAATCGATCGATACCACGGAGGACGGCAGCGACACCGCCGTGGTGATTCCGATCCGGCTGAGGCGCTGGCGCAGCCGGACCGTGATGCCATGCTGGGCTGCCAGCCTGCTCACCACGAATAGGCCCATCTGCCGAGAGGCCGACGCATCGACCGCCGGTGGCGAGGCGAGCCGGTCGTTGATGGCCTGAAGTTGGTCCGGTGGCAGGCCAGGCCCCGAGTCGACGATTTCCATCAGCAAACCCTGGTCTTCGGTGAGCGTGCTGCTGAGGGTCACCGTGGTGTGCTGGTATGCAGCGCTGTTGACCTCGGCATTGACGGCGTTGTCGAGCAACTCAGCGAGCAGGTGCACCAGGTCGTCGACGACCGGGCCAGCCACCATGACCGCCGGGGGCTGACGCACGGTCACCCACTGGTACTGCTCGATCTCCGAGACGGCGCTGCGCAACACGTCGACGAGCGGCATGCGCCCTTCGGTCCTTCGGGGCAACGTGCCGCCGGCGAGTACCAACAGGTTGTCACTGTGGCGGCGCATCCGGGCTGCAAGGCGGTCCAGCTGTAACAAGCTGCTCACCAGCTCAGGATCGTGCTGCCTGCTGCGCAACTCATCGATGAGCTGCCGCTGCCGGTCGACGAGACCCTGGCTGCGCCCGGACAGGTTGAGGAAGGTGTCGTTGAGGCTGCTGCGCGCCGCGGCCTGCTCGGCTGCCAGTCGAATGGCCTGGGCATGCATGGTGTCGAACGCCCTGGCAACCTGACCGACCTCTTCCCTGGAGTGCACCGGCACCGGGTCGACAGTCGTCTGACCGGACGTACCATCGCGGCTACTCATCTGCTCAACCGCCGCTGGCAGCTGGCGGTCGGCGACGTCGAACGCCGCGGTCCGTAGCGTACGTAGCGGTCGCAGCAGCGACCGCACCACGACAAGCAGGGTCCCAACGGCGA
Organism: Actinomycetota bacterium; assembly: GCA_030863015.1. Classification (GTDB taxonomy): domain Bacteria; phylum Actinomycetota; class Actinomycetes; order Mycobacteriales; family Pseudonocardiaceae. The sequence continues at coordinate 37 of JALZCO010000241.1, read as the reverse complement.
GAACCAGTAGCGCCACCACCACGGCGCCGTTCCACAG
>JALZCO010000193.1 GCA_030863015.1 Actinomycetota bacterium | reverse complement strand
ATGGTGTATAATCTGTAGCTCTGGGGTTACCGTTCTCTCGCCATCCACGAACAACGACCATAGCAGTCGTAGCATTCTTGGTTCCCAAACTCAACTAAAGTAGTTACCACTTATCCCGCCCGTCGCGTGCAGGCCAACACTCTGCGTTGCCACTAGGTAACATCAGCACGTCAGCAGCGCGGAGCTGGAGCCGGCCCGCCGCAACTTGAGGGTCCTGACTGCTTATCCGGCGCAACCTTCCGATATTCCGGCTATCGATCACCCCGCTGATAGCTACTATCGGACCTACCGACGTCGACCCACGATAATCGCGGAGAATTTCCGATGTGGCTTATAACGCGCAAGCTCCGAGAAGCAGCCAAGCTCTTGGTCCTCTCGCCGCTGAATTTTCGTCGTGACATCCGCTTCCGGCGGGAAGTATTGCGAACCAACGCTGCCCTGCCTGATCTGACACGCTACGAGCGGCGCGTCTACTCACAGAACGGTGAGGACGGGATCCTACAAGCAATCTTCGCCCGCATCGGCACGACGAATCGCTACTTCGTCGAATTCGGCGCCGAAGATGGGGCACAGTGCAACACACGCTACCTTGCCGAGCACCACGGCTGGCGAGGGCTGCTCCTCGACGCTCGTTACGATAACCCGACCCGATCGCTGCACCGTGAGTTCGTGACAGCGGAAAATATCAACTTCCTTTTCACCAAGTACCACGTGCGACCCGAGTTCGATCTGCTGAGTATCGATATCGACGGCAATGATCTCTGGGTGTGGAACTCGATCGATCCACGCTGGCGACCGCGAGTCGTGGTGATCGAGTACAACAGCAGCGTCGGACCGAGCGCCTGTCTGACAATTCCATACGACGAGGCGTTCTACTGGGACGGCACAACCTACTTCGGGTCGAGCCTGCAAGCTCTCTGTGCGCTAGCGGAGCTCCGCGGCTATGCGCTAGTTGCCTGCGACAGCCGCGGGGTCAATGCATTCTTCGTCCGCACCGATCTTGTCACAACTCTCGGTAAGCCGACGCCACCAGAGCGCCTCTTTCGTCCACCCTACTACGGGCGGCATCTCTGCGGACACCCGGTCAGCACCCAAAATTTGGTGCCGTACGAGGTGGGCCGCGACCCTATCATCAACGATGAATGACACCATCGGCTGATCTTGTCGCCATGTGGTTTCGAACCCATCCGCGTTTCGACTTGCCTGGCAGCATCAGGACTTGAGCACCAGGCATGGGTAACGTGGCGGTAACGAGACACTGCACGACCAACCGCATCGGCTAACACAGAGCAGACAACACAGGTGCCAGCAGCAGGAGTAATACTCCAAATGCATCCAGCGCGAAAGCGATATGACCCCGGGAGTTCTCATAAGCCAGAGGTCGACCGATCACAGGCCAGGATAGCGGCTCTTCGTCTTTAACCTCGACGTTTCGCGCCGCCGGTTCGGATCTTGATCCGGTTGTGATCGGCCGGTTTCGGTGGTGATTGTGTTGGATGGGTGTGGCAGGTCGCCCGATGTCGTCTGGGTGGCGCCGGGTTCCACTGCCGGGGGTGCTGCTGGGTTGTGGGGACGGTGTGGCGAGGGTTATCCGCTCGGTGCTGGGCGGCGGGTCAAGGCGCACAGGGTGGTCAGGGCGTGCAGGGCCAGCTGGGTCCAGGGCGCGTGGGTGGACAGGTGCAGGGTGGTGCGTCGGGCGGTGGTGGCGAGGTGTCCGGCGATGGAAAACAGGCGCAGCCGCAGCCGTTTGGGTTCCCCACGTCGGGCTTGGTGGTTGGTCAGCGCGAGTAGTTGCATCCAGCTAGTGATCTCGCAGGCCAGGGCCACGATCGCGCAGTAGAGCTGGTTTTGGGTGAACTGGTGCAGCGGGAGGTTGGCCAGGCCGCTGTCTTTGGCGCACCGGATCCGGTCTTGGGCGCGGGCTCGGCGGCGGTGGCGTAACTCCAGCTCGGGTAGCTGGGTGGCGGGCCCGCCGGTGGGGGTGTTGGTGGCGAATGCGGTGATGCGGTGACCGTCGATGTCGGTGATGCGCAGCTGGGCGCCGGGATGGGGTCGTTTCTTGCGCACGATGACCCGCATCCCGGGTGGCCATCCGGTGGCGGCCAGGTCCAGCAGATCGGTCAACTCCGCCACCCAAGCCCCGTCGCGGATGTCGTCGTGAGCGTCATAGGCCGGGGTCCACGCACTGTCGGGGATCAGTTCGAGCAGCTTGGGGGTGTGATGGGCCAAGGTGAACCCGACCGAATACGACATGGCCCGGATGTGGAGATAGTTCACGACCTGGTGGCTACACCCTGCGCCGTCGATGCGCACCAGCACTTTGCCCCCCGATGCGCCCCGTGGTCGGAAACGGCAGCTGCCGCAGGGCTTCCCTAATCACCACCACGTGATCAGCCGCGGTGTTCGACCCGGCGTTGCCCGGGCGCAGCAGCACTGCCAGCGGCTCTGCGGTTCCCTGGCTGCCGTGGTCGGCAAACGCCCACAACGGGTGGAAACCGAAGCCGCGTTGGTAGGTGGCCGCGGCGGACTCCTTGGGTGAGTGCGCCGTAACCAGGGTGGCATCGATGTCGATGACCAGCAGAGCACCGGCGTCGATTCCGGCGTGCGGGGCGTGCTGGCTGGCTAACTCCCATACTCGGGCCCGGGCCGCGGCCCGGGCGGTGTTGATCGCCGTCAACGCCGCGGGTGCATCTGTGGCTAATGCATCGATGGTGCGCGAGACCGTCGGATCGAAGGCCACCAGCCCGAACACGCCCGGCTCGGCGCGCAGCAGCCCGATGTCGGCCAGGCAGTCACCACCCAACCCGAGGGTGATAGCCAAATCCGTGACGACCTTGGCCGGATTATCAATCGCCCGCGGTTTGCCCCAGCGCGCCAACCCAGCCGCCAGTAACCGATCCAGACCCGACACCCTGACCACCTCGGTCAACAGCGATCCACCGGCCTGGGACACCACGCCCTTCCCAGCCCGATCAACCCGAACCCACGGGTAGAACCCGGTAGTGTTCCTCACCTGAAAGGTGCCTCCTCGACACAGCCAGATATGACCTTCGACAAGCCATATCTTTGCTGCTCAGCGGCACCTTTCAGTCTTTCGACACACCTTTTACCGCACCACGCAGCGAAAGCGCGAGGCTAAGGGCGTACTCCGGTGCAGCTAGGAAGGTGGCCAGTAGCCTGGGCTCATCTCCTCGCCGAGGTTGCCGCCCCGGAGTAGCTCCCCGGGGTATCGATGAGGGGACCGGGTGAGGAGAGGGTTTCG
>JALZCO010000190.1 GCA_030863015.1 Actinomycetota bacterium | reverse complement strand
GCCCAGATGCAGGACCGGTGGCAGCGGGCAGTAGCGGAGTTGGAGAACGTTCGCAAGCGCTGTCGGCGTGACGTGGAGCAGGCCGGCGCTGCCGAGCGGGCGCGAGTGGCCGCCGAGTGGCTGCCGGTGCTGGACAACTTGGAGCTGGCGCTGCAGCATGCGCACGCCGACCCGGCCAGCATCGTGGCCGGTGTCGCGGCGGTGCGAGATCAGGCACTGGCGGTGCTGGGTCGCTTCGGGTTCACCCGCAGCGAGGATCTGGGATTACCATTCGACCCGGCCCGGCACGAGGCCGTCCAGGTCGTCGACGCCCCGGATGCTGAACCGGGCACCGTGGTCAAGGTGCTGCGCGCCGGTTATGCGGCCGACGGGGGCCTGCTGCGACCGGCCGTGGTGGCAGTGGCAAGGAGCCCGCAGGGATGACCACGCCGGCACGGGACTATTACGAGGTGCTCGGGGTGAACCGGGGCGCGAGTGCAGACGACATCCAGCGGGCTTACCGGAAGCTCGCGCGGAAATACCACCCCGACGTGAACAAGGACCCGGGCGCCGAGGAGCGGTTCAAGGAGATCAGCGAGGCCTACGACGTGCTATCCGAACCCAAGAGCCGGGAGCGTTATGACCGGTTCGGGTCGGCGTGGCGCCAGGTGCCGGAGGACTTCGACCCGGCCGCTGCTGGTTCCCCGTTCGGCGGAAGCAGCCGGGTATGGGGCAACGCCGGGAATCCAAGCAGTGGCTTTGGCGGTTTCGCGTCGGACGTCGACCTGGAAGATTTGTTGAGCGGATTGTTCGCCCGCGGTGGCCGCGTCGGCGGGGCTGGGCGTGCTCCGGTGCCGGGAGTGGATACCGAAGCCGAGATTGAACTATCCGTTGAAGACGCGTACACCGGCGGTCGGCGCCGGATCGCTCTGACTACTGCCAACGGTTCGCGCAGCTATGAGATCACCATCCCGGCGGGGGTCACCGATGGCCAGCGGATCCGGCTTGCCGGGCAAGGAGGGCAGGGCAGCGGCGGCGCGGCATCGGGTGATCTGTACCTGGTGGTGCGCCTGGCCCCGCACCCTCGGTATCGCGTCGATGGGCGTGACCTGACCGTGGAGTTGCCGGTCAGTCCATGGGAGGCCGCCTTGGGTGCCACCGTCCCGGTCCCGACCCCCGCCGGCCAGGCGCAGGTCAATGTGCCGGCTGGTTCCTCCACTGGGCGCAAGTTGCGGCTGCGGGGCCGTGGACTGCCCAACCCACGGGGCACCGCCGGCGATCTCTACGCCGAGGTGCGGGTGATGGTGCCTGCACAGCTGTCCCGTGCCGAACGCAAGCTGTTCGAGCAGCTGGCCGAGGAATCCGACTTCGACCCCCGCTCCTGGGATGCCCGGAGAAGCGCATGAACCATCCCATGAAATATCCACTGACCCGCCAGAGTCGGATGTCGTTGGAGCAGTTCGCCGACGCCGTCGGATTGCACCCGCAGCTGGTGCAGCGGCTGGTGACCCTTGGTCTGTTCGATCCGGTGACCGACGTCGCCGGGCGCTTGGAGTTCCCGCCCAGCCAGCTGGCCGTGGCTGCGCGGGTGCAGCGGCTGCGCGCTGGTCTGTCACTGAACTATGCCGCCGTTGGGGTGGTGCTCGACCTGCTTGCCCGCATTGAGGAGCTGGAGGCCGCGCTGCGCGCCGGTCCGTCGACTGTGAGGAGGACAGATCCGTCGTGGACCCGAACCGTCTGACCCAGAAGTCGCAGGAAGCGCTGCACGACGCGCAGACCAAGGCGTTGCGTTTCGGCCATGTCGAGGTCGACGGTGAGCACCTGCTGCTCGCCTTGCTCGACCAGCCCGATGGGCTCATCCCGCGGCTGGTCACGATGGCCGGTGCCGACGCCGACCGGCTGCGCGCCACGGTGGAAGCCGAATTGGGCCGCCGCCCCCGGGTCAGCGGCCCGGGAGCTGGGCCTGGTCAGGTGTTTCTCACCCAGCGGCTGTCCCGCTTGCTGGATACCGCGGAACGAGAGGCGACCCGGCTCAAGGACGACTATGTCTCCGTTGAGCACCTGCTGCTCGCGCTGATCGAGGAGGGTTCGGCCAGCGCGTCGGGGCGGGCGCTGCGGGAGGAGGGCTTGAACCGGGAGCGCTTCTTGACCGTCTTGACGTCGGTGCGGGGCAACCAGCGGGTCACCTCCGCGATGCCCGAGGTCACCTACGAGGCGCTGGAGAAGTACGGCCGGGACCTGGTGGCCACCGCCCGGGCCGGCAAGCTGGACCCGGTAATCGGCCGGGATGAGGAAATCCGCCGGGTTACCCAGATCCTGTCCCGCAAGACGAAGAACAACCCGGTTCTCATCGGCGACCCGGGAGTGGGAAAGACCGCCATTGTCGAAGGGCTCGCGCAGCGCATCGTCAACGGCGACGTCCCCGAAGGGCTGCGCGACAAGACCATCTTCGCGCTCGACATGGGATCGCTAGTAGCTGGCGCGAAGTACCGCGGCGAGTTCGAGGAGCGGCTCAAGGCGGTGCTGTCGGAAGTCGGCGCTGCGCAAGGCCAGATCCTGTTGTTCGTCGACGAGTTGCACACCGTGGTTGGCGCCGGCGCCGCTGAGGGCGCGATGGACGCCGGTAACATGCTCAAGCCCATGCTCGCTCGCGGTGAGCTGCACATGATCGGCGCCACCACCGTGGACGAGTACCGAAAGCACATCGAGAAAGACGCCGCACTGGAGCGCCGGTTCCAGCCGATCCTGGTCGATGAGCCCTCCGTCGAAGACGCCATCTCGATCCTGCGCGGGCTGCGGGAGCGGTTGGAGGTTTTCCACGGTGTGCGGATCCAGGACACCGCGTTAGTCGCTGCGGTCACCCTGTCTCATCGTTACATCTCCGACCGGTTCCTGCCGGATAAGGCCATCGATCTGGTCGACGAGGCCTGCGCGATGCTGCGCACCGAGATCGACTCTCAGCCCGCCGAGCTGGACCAGGTCAGCCGCCGGGTGATGCGCCTGGAGATCGAAGAGGCCGCGCTGGCCAAGGAAGACGACCCGGCCAGCCGCTCCCGGCTGGAGGAGCTGCGCCGGGAGCTGGCCGATCTGCGCGCCGAAGCGGACGCGATGCGGGCCCAGTGGGAAGCGGAGCGCCAAGTCATCCGCCGGGTCCAAGCTCTGCGCGAGGAGCTGGAACGGGTACGGCACGAAGCAGAGGCCGCCGAGCGGGCCTACGACCTCAACCGGGCCGCGGAGCTGTGCCACGGGCGGATGCCCCAGATCGAGCGCCGGCTGGCCGCCGAGGAGGAGCAGCTGACCAAGAAGCAGGGCGGCCGGCGGTTGCTGCGCGAGGTCGTCACCGAGGACGAGATCGCCTCCATCGTCGCGCGCTGGACTGGTATCCCGGTATCGCGATTGCTGGAGGGTGAGCGGCGCAAGCTGCTGCGGCTTGACGAGATCCTGCACGAACGGGTCGTCGGCCAGGATGAGGCGGTGCAGCTGGTCGCTGACGCGGTGATCCGAGCCCGCTCCGGGGTGAAGGATCCCCGGCGTCCGATCGGTTCGTTCCTGTTCCTGGGCCCCACCGGGGTTGGTAAGACAGAGCTCGCCAAGACACTGGCTGCGGCGTTGTTCGACACCGAGGACAACATGGTCCGCCTGGACATGAGCGAGTACCAGGAGCGGCACACCGTCTCGCGCCTGGTGGGCGCCCCACCCGGGTACGTCGGCTACGACGAGGGCGGCCAGCTGACCGAGTCTGTGCGGCGAAGGCCCTACCAGGTGGTCCTGTTCGACGAGATCGAAAAGGCGCACCCGGATGTGTTCAACGCGCTGCTGCAGCTGCTCGACGACGGCCGGCTCACCGACGCCCAGGGACGCACCGTCGACTTCCGCAACACCGTCATCG
>JALZCO010000178.1 GCA_030863015.1 Actinomycetota bacterium | reverse complement strand
CTGTGACACCGGCTGGCCCGGCTGGTCAGCCAACGCGACCAGCAGGGCGTATTCGGTGGGTGACAGTGTCACCAGCCTCCCGGCGACACTGACCAACCCGAGGGCGGTGTCGACCGTGACCACCCCCGCGCGTAGCACGGTGCGGTCCACCGTCAGCTGGTCGTGAATTCGCAGCCGCAACCGGCTGACCAACTCCTCCACTGGGAAGGGGGTGGTCAGGTAGTCGTCCTGGGAGCCCCGAAGCAGCGACACCGTCTGCTCCCGTTGCTCGCGGGAAGTCAGCGCGATGATCGGCAACGTCGGAGCCACCCGGTGCAGCTCGTCGAGGAACTTCCGGGGATCCGGGCCGGCCAGCGAAATGTCCAGCACCATCGCGGCGAGAGGGTGGGCGCGGGCGGCATCCAGCACCTCGACAACGGCGTCCAGGATCCGGATCTTGAACCCGGTGGACCGTAACGCCTGGAGCATCCGGCTCGTTGTGGGATGCAGCGGCACCATGAGAAGGACCGGGTGCCGGAGGAGCGTCGAACGCTGGTCGGGCTGCATCGGCGACAAGAGTTCCGCGCCATGCGGCGTTGGACAATCGCTGAGCGGCAAGATTACCCGCGCGGTCCAACGTGTTACTGACTGTCGTTGAGTACTGTCCACGGCAATCGGCGTAATCAGAGGGCCATTCGGCCTAACCGGCGGGCGCTCGTCGCGTCTCACGGCCGGATGGGCGACAACGAGCCGTTAACACTCTCAGGTTGTTCGGGCTCCTGGCTCCTTCTCCATACGGTTTCGCGCCATGCGACGGCAGCTGGAACGAACGCTGTGGGCGATGGCCTTCCTGGCCGTGCTCCTGGCACCCCTGCTGCTCAGCCTGCGCATCGGTGGCAATTCCTCGGTGCTTTCCGAGTTGTCCGTCGGGATGGGCCTGCTGGCCACGTCGATGCTGGTGTGCGCGGCCGTGCTGCCGTCCCGGCTGCGCTCACTGACCCGGACATTTGGCATCGACGGGGTGCTCAGCGTGCACCGCTTCATCGGGTTGGTTGTCGCAGTGCTCGTGGCTTTGCACGTCGCTCTGGTGGTGGCCGCCAACCCAGCCAACACCGCCCTGCTCGACGTTGTGTACGCGCCCAAGCGCAGCCAGGCGGCCATGGGTGCCACCGTGGCACTCGGTGGGTTGATCGGACTCGCGGTGCTGCGCAGGCAGCTGCGGCACCGCTACGAGGTATGGCGCTGGGTGCATCTGGCGCTGGCCGGCTCGGTGCTGCTTCTCACGGCGCTGCACATCGTGTGGCTTGATCACCTGGTCCGGGATGCCGCGATGCGAGCGTGGTTCACCGTTCTCGCGCTGGCGTTGCTGGGGGTGTTGGCTTACCGGTGGTTGTGGCGACCGGTGTTCGGTTCCCGGAGCGAATATGTGGTCCGTGAAATCCGACCGGAGACCGCCACCGTGAGCACGCTCGTCCTCGAGCCTCGCCGGGACCGGCACCGGCGGGGATACCGGTCGCTGGAATTCGCCCCGGGCCAGTTCGCCTGGCTGCGGCTGAACCCGTCGATCCGGGCGCAGGAGCACCCGTTCACCATCGCCTCCAGCGCTCACCTGGGGATGTGGGCAGAGTTCACCATCCGGCACAGCGGTGATTTCACCCGTGCGCTGAGCCAGCTGCAGCCAGGTAGCCCGGTGTGGGTCGATGGCCCACACGGTGCCTTCAGCGTCGATCTGAAACCCAGCACCGGCCTGGTCCTGATCGCCGGTGGAGTGGGCATCACCCCGATGATGAGCATGTTGCGGACGCTGGCGCACCGGCACGACCGGCGCCCGCACCGGCTCGTGGTGGTAGCGCGGACCATCGACGAGCTGTTGTTCCGTGCAGAGATCCAGGTGCTCCAAGAGCGCCTGGATCTCACCGTCGTGGAACTCGTTCGCCGGCCGCCGCTGGGCTGGACCGGTGCGTCCGGTGCCATCGACCAGGAGTTGCTCACCGCATTACTGCCCGGCAAGTTCCGGCGCAACCAGCTCGACTACTTCCTTTGCGGGCCACCTGCACTGGTCATCGACGTGCTGACGGTGCTCGACGGCCTGGACGTCCCCCGCCCACGGATCCACACCGAGCAGTTCGACCTCGTCTGAATCGAAGGTGACGTCGGCAGGAACAAGCTCCACCTGACGATCACTAGGCAACTAAAGTAGAAAGGCCCGTCCGTGCAGCCCCCGATACCTCGCTTCATCCGACTGACCGTCGTGCTGGCCACGATCACCGCGCTATCGGTCGCTGTGTTCCAGTACTGGGGCAGGTCGCAGTACCGGGCTAGTGCCGCTACCGCCGCCACCGCGGCCCCAGACAACGGCTGGACGCCGACCCAGTGGGGCCCGCTCGGCCCTGCCGATCGGGATCTGCTGATCAAGGTGCGCCAGGCCGGTCTGTGGGAAGGCCCGGCCGGGCAGCAGGCCCAGCAGCGGGCCAGCAGTGCGCGGGTGCGGGAAGTCGGCCGGCTCATCGCGGCGGAGCATGCCGATCTTGACGCGCAGGTCCGCGAGGTTTCCGCACGGCTTGGTGTGGCACTGCCCAACCAGCCCACCGACCAGCAGAAGGGCTGGATAGGCGAGATAGCCAGCCAGCCGGTGTCGGAGTTCGACCGTACGTTCGTGCAGCGCTTGCGCGCCGCGCACGGAAAGGTATTGCCGATCATCGCGGAGGTGCGGGCAGGCACCCGAAATGAACTGGTCCGCAGATTCGCCACTACTTCCGCCCAGTTCGTCACCCGACACCATGAGTACCTCGAGAGCACCAGGCTGGTCGACTACTCCACGCTCCCCGAGCCACCGGCTCCCCCAGCCACACCCCCGGCTGCCGCCGCACCCCCGGCAGCCGGCGCGTCCACACCGGCGGCGGTGGCGGCGGCTGCGGCTGTCGACCATGACCAGCACCTCGGCCAGGTGGCCAACGTCACGCCGGCCAACGGTACGAACGTCATGATCGCCGGTGCGGTCTATGCCGCCGCGCTGCTGGCCATCATCGGCTTGCTGGCCTTGCTGGGCACCAACGTGGCGCGAACGCGCCGGAATCGTCCCCCCCTGCAGCACGCGTTGGCGCAAACCAGCCGACCACGGCACGCCGCCCAGCGGTGGTGAACCCGAGATCTGCCCCTACACAACCCCCTCAACAACCGGAATGAGACTGGCGATGGCACGTGGAAAGCACAGGCGCGGCGCCCCCGTGGCCCTGATGGCAGCGGCCTTTACTCTGCTCGCCACTGGCGGGATCGTGGCGGTCGCCGGCACCGCTGACGCCGAGTCGAGGGCCAGCACAAGCGCGGACTCGGCAGCGGGCTGCCGAGCTGGCCAGGTCATCCCGCTGAATGATCTGCTGGGTAGCAGCGAGCGTGGTGACCGTTCGGGCTGCGCCGACGATGCCGGCGACGACGGTGCACGGGCCGCGTTGAACAGCGACAAAGACCCTCGTGGCGACTCCGACGGCAAGAGGAACGACAGAAAAGAGCGCGGCAAGAAAAAGGACACCAAGAAAAACGACAAGAAGGACGCCAAAAAAAATGATAAAAAGAACGCCGACGTGGAGTTCCCGGGCCGAGGCAAGGCCGGTGGACCCGTCCGTAAAGATTTCGTGAGCATCGAAGAAGTGCGGCCCAACATCAAGCAGGTCGAGGCCAGGCGCAACGGCTCCACCGGTACTTTCACCAGTCCCTGTGGTACGAACGCCGAGGGCCACCGCAACTCCGACAACTTCATGGTCGCGCCCGGCAAGCGCAACGGCGCCCAGCACGTCCACGACTACGTCGGCAACCTGTCGACCAACGCATTCTCCACTGACGAAAGCCTGCATGAGGCCGCCACCACCTGCTCCAACGGCGACCGGTCGACCTACTTCTGGCCCGTACTGCGCAACACCGATGCAAAGGGCCCCGATGCCCTGGTCGACGGCGGCGGGCTGGACGGCAACTTCGGCGAGATTCTCCGGCCTGCCTCGGCGAAACTGCAGTTCCGCGGCAACCCGACCAGCCAGGTGACCCCCATGCCGGACGACCTGTCCATCATCACCGGCGACGCCAAGGCAGCGACCAACGGCGGTGACAATGCCAATGCGGCGTGGACCTGTACCGGGTTCGAGGACCGCACCACCACCAAGTACCCGCAGTGCCCGCAGGGCAGCCAACTGGTGCGCATACTGGACTTCCCCAGCTGCTGGGACGGCAACAACCTGGACTCGGCGGACCACCGAACCCACGTCGTCTTCCCACGGCGGGACGGGTCATGCGGTCGCGGAACAGTGGCCATCCCGCAGTTGCGGATGATTCTGACTTACGATCAGCCGGCTGGTCGAAACTTCGCTCTGGATTCCTTCCCCGAACAGCGCCACAAGGCAATCACCGACCATGGCGATTTCATGGCGATCATGCCAGAAGCGCTGTTGAAGCAGATGGCGGACTGCATCAACAGCGGCCGAACCTGCTGATTAAGTTCGTCTGCCCGGTTATTCAGCGTGGCGGGTCGGGCACCGGCCGGCCGAACAGCGCGAGCAAGGCGTCGGAGTCGTCGTCAGCTGCGCTGCGGTTGCGCCGGCTGTGCCCGCACGCCATGCACCGGTGCACCAGGACGGTCTCACCACGCTCAGACAGCGCTCCGACCGGCTCCATCGCTGCGCCACACTCGGCAGCCCGATCACCTGGGTTGATGTCAACGTGTCGCGACCACAGGCACCGTGGGCAATGATTGGTGTAGCCGCTACCGCACACCGGCGTGCCGCAGTGCAGGCAGGTGAAGTTCTCCCGGCGACGGGTGAACGAGCGCGGCTGGGTCATCAGCGCCAGCATCCCATGACCGGTGGCCACTCGGCGTTACGCTGGGCGGCCAAACAGGCGCGGTCAAGACCCGGTCACGAGGCGGTGGGTCCAACGACAGGCGCACGGAGGTCGGGCATGAGGCGGACAGTGCGGGGCGCCGACGGGCGAATCTGGACCGTGCAGAGCAAGATCAACTGGTATCAACCGGCGACAGCGGAGCAGTTCGAGCACGACATGGCCGCCGGTTACGTGTCCGGTGTCGCCATGTTCGGGGTGGTCGTCGCTTTAAGCCTTTTCATACTGTTCTGGACGCCCTCGGGGGTGGTGGTGCCAGGCTGGTTGGTGCTGTTGTTCCTGCTGGTCCTGATGGTGCTGCCAGTGCAGTGGGCGCTGCGGCGGCCGTGGACGATCGTGGCGAAAACGCCTGAGCCGGCTGATACCGCCGGCGAGCACTGGGTCGGCACCGTGCACGGCCTGATGGCGGCCCGGCAGGACGTTCATGGAGTGGTCCATTCGCTCAAGGAGCGGGCCATCCCTGACGACGGTACGGGGATGCTCCGGCAAGTCACGTGATCGTGCGGCTCTGGCATCTCTTGGGGCCACCGCTTGGGTTGCCGGTGAGTGCAGACTGGACCCATGCCGGAGCTGCCGGAGGTCGAGGCACTAGCGCACCACCTGCGCGAGCACGCCGTCGGCGCAACCGTGACCCGTGTCGACGTCGCGTCCCTCACGGTACTCAAGAC
>JALZCO010000162.1 GCA_030863015.1 Actinomycetota bacterium | reverse complement strand
GCGGGTAGCTCAGCTGGGTATCGGCGACGGTCGCCGGCAACGGGGTCGTGGCCATCGGCTGCCGCAGGTTCTGGCCGGTGTCGCTGACTACCCGCAGCGCATCGGCGGCTGGATTGAAGTCGACGCCGAAGTTCGTGCCCTGCGGGGCAATCGTCAGCCGTCCCACGCTGGTGGCTTGGCCGCTCGGCTCAATGGTGTAGATGCCGCCCCTGTCACCGACGCCGTACAGCCTTCCGTCCTGCGCCCGGTAATCGATCCCGACGACCTTGGTGTCGCCGTCCCCGAGACCGCTGATCGTGCCGGTTTCACGGGGGCTGGGGTTGTCCGAGGTGAATTCGATGAGCCTGTTGTCATCGGTCAGGCCGACGATGTTGACCGGGGCTTGGCCGCCGGCGCCGCCCGGCTGGCCAGCGGGGGGCTCCTGCTCAACAGGAGGAGCGGCCTCCTCACCAGCAGGGGCGCCCTGCTCGCCGGCGGGAGCCTGCTCGCCGGCAGGAGCGCCCTGCTCATCGGCACAGGCTGCGGCGGTGGGTAGGAGCAGCGCGGCACCTGTGAGAATTATGGCCAGACGGGCATTCAACGGCTTGTGCATCAGGTTTATCCCCCTTCGACGGTGTGGAGGGAACGCGGATGCGACCCCTCAGTATGTTTTTACCGGGTTCACTTAACGAATACATATCGTTGCGGTGCCGACACGGCGTCGGTGGCGCCAAGGTCGGGACACATGGCTAATCGTCGGGCGACCTGCCTGAGGGCTGTGGTGAACACCAACCGGCGCGTGTTCAGTCCACCCCTTCGAACTTCGCGGACGGCGCTTCAGCCCTGCTCCGCGACCCGCTTGATCGCCTCCAGGGTCCCCCTCATGTTCCGTTCATGCTCCTTCAGGCGACCGACGATGAAGCGCTCCTCGTGCTCAGGCCTCGTCGCGATCACCGCAGTCAAGCCGGAAGGGCCGGGACCCATCACGGCCCGGTAGCGTACGACGGTGCCGCCCGAGCCGTCCGGGCTCAGCTCATAGCGCCAGGTGGCTGCGGCGTTCGCCGGATCCCCCACCGCCCACCCGAAGCTGACGCCGGGCTGCGCTTCCGTCACCACCGAGGAGGTCTCCCAGGTGCGGTCGCCGCGCACCTGCGTGCCGCGGAAGCGGGCACCGACTGCCGGTCCGCCAACGCTTCGGTCTTGTTCCCAGTGGGCGGCCACGCACTCGCCACCCCATTCGCCGACCCGGGTGACGTCGCTGACGAGTGACCAGACCCGTTCCGGCGGGGCAGCCACCGCGAGGGAGACCTCGATGCAAGGGTGGTCAGACATACGCACTCGCACACGATACGCGTCCGGCGTCACTGTGAGAGGCTCCGCGCAGCCAACGGTAGGGGTTCGCGGTGCTCGTAGATCAGGAACGGACGAGCTCGGAGGTGCTGGCGCGTCGATGCCGGCGGGCCCGGGCGTGGTTAGCGGTCACCGTCGCGCTGCACCTGTCGACGCTCGCGCTCACCGTCGCGCTGCTCGCGCTAGGGCGTATCGGACAGATCGATTCCCTGATGATCATCCTTGCGCTCGCCGCCGGGCCGCCGGCCGGGATGCTCTGGCTGCAGTGGCGCCGCCCGAACGCGCCCAAGCCGCACCAGTGGCCGTGGCGCGCGCTGGCGGTGGCGGTCCCGCAGGCCATGGCGCTGGGGTTCGCCGTGAACGCGGTGCTGGACGAGGACGCGCTGGCGCCGCAGCAGCGGATCCTGCTCGTCCTCCTCGTCGCGTTGATCCCGGCTGTGACCGCGGAACTGGCCCGCCGATCGCTGCTGCGGCCGCTGGTGGCGGAGCTTGGCGCGGGCGACTTCGACGTGCTCGTCGAGCCGCGCACTGGTCAGCGGTCCTGGTTCTACGGTGACAGCATCGCGCTGACCGACCGGGAGATCGTCATCAGCGTCCGCTCCGGCTCCGGCCGGGCGACCTGGAACCCGAAGACCGAGCGGATCGCCCTTGCGGACGTCACCGCTGTCGGGGCCCGCCCGGTGTCGCCTCAGGAGAGCCCATGGATCACGCTATCCGATGGTCGTGGACTGTCCGTGGCGCCCGGTGACGTCGTCGTGGTCCAGCGCCGCGAGACCACTTCGGTACTGCCGGTCGACGACGCAGCGGTGTTCGCCGAGGTGGTCCGCGCCCGGGCACGCAGGGTGCGGGGCGCTCCGGTTGGCGACTTGCCCATCGAGGCCGGTGCGCCACCCGCCGAGCCGGGACACGTTCCGGAGGTGCTGCCGGCACCGGAACCGTCCGGGCCCGTGGCGCACCCGGTCACCGGTCCGGCTGCCCCGCCGCGGACCGGTCCGGGGATGGCGGTGCGGTGGGGGCTGGGGTTCCCGCTGGCGCTGCTGGGGGTCGTCGGGGTGCCCGTGGGTCTGCTGCTGTCCGGTGGCCTGCTGCCGCCGCAGACAGACCTGGAGCGCCACCGCCTGGTGTTCTGCGCGCTGTGGACGGCGCTGGTAGCCGCGATCTGGCTGCGGTCGTGGCGGCGGCCGCGCTACTGGCCGGTCTGGGCGCTGACGTCCGGACTCGCCACCGCCGTCATCGTCGCGGTGCAGGGACTCGGGTTGCCGGCCCTGCTCGGGGCGATCTTCGGCGTGCTGCTGGCCTGGACCGGGCGCCTGGTGCTGATCAAGCCGGTCGGCACCGATCTCGCCGGGTCCCGAGTGGAGATCCCGCTACGGCTGCGGGGTGGGGAAACGCTCCTCGTGCAGCGCGACCGGATGGTCCTCATCG
>JALZCO010000149.1 GCA_030863015.1 Actinomycetota bacterium | reverse complement strand
TCCTTCGGACGTACGGTGCACGCTACGAGAGCGCTGTCGGGGCGGCCCGCTCAGCGGTCACGGCACCGGTGTACCTCAGCCAACGCCGCAGCAAACCTCGATGTCCGTGTCCTCGGTGACGCGACTTCGATGCCTCATCCGGGATTGGGTCGTCCACCACGGGGTAATCGGATCCGGTCGATCGAAAGGAGACGGGAAACTATGGGGATCGCTGACGAGACCAAGGGCAAGCTGAAGGAGGCTGCCGGAAGCGCGACCGGCAGCGACAACCTTCGCGAAGAGGGCCAGGTGCAGCAGCGCAAGGGTCAGCAGGAGGAGAAGGCGGCTGAGGCACGGGCGACGGCCGAGGCACACGAGCGTAAAGCCGAGAGCTTCGAGCGTGCGGAGCGGGACCGCCAGGGCACCTGATTCGACCTTTCTGACGGCCCCGGTAGTGCTACCGGGGCCGTCATCATATCCAGCGCTCGTCACGTACTTGCCCGAGTGGCAAGGAATGTTTACCGGCTGTGAGACTGGGGTAACCGAGCGCAACCGACCCGCGGGCGGGACCTGCAACCCCTAAACAGAAACCAAGCGGTTCGAAAGGACCTCGTTCAGTGATACCCGGAATGAGGAGTCTCGATGACGGCATCAGCACAGTTGAGCAATCGGCTCGCGACGTCCGGTGGAAAAGTCGCAGCGAGGGATGCCAGGCTGAGGCGACCACCGGCGCGTGGTCGATCCCTTCCGGGACGTCCGGCGCCCGTGCACGCTACCACTGCGGTGCGGCGGCGGCGGGTGGCATGTCCAGCGCCGCTACCGGCTCCAGCAGTGATCGAGGCGGACAAAGCACCCGCAGTAGCGTTGCGGTCCGGTCGAGTGGCCAGCGTGGTGGCGTCTGTCACCGTGGTGGTGGCGGTAGTGGTGGTCGTCGTCGGCGGCTTGGATTGGGCCGGTCCGGAGGCGCATCGAGAGATCCCGGCGGGCACAGCGATGACTCGAGTGGGCGCGGGCGAAACCGTGTGGGATGTGGCGCGGCGGGTAGCGCCAAAATCTGAGCAACGCGCCGTGGTGCAGCGGATACGGCAGCTGAACGGCATTGGGGGCTCTGCCGTTGTTCCCGGTCAGCAGCTACAGGTACCTGAGGCCAATTCCTTTTCCAATTGATGCTGGTGACAAACGGGTACCCCGGATTGCAGGAGGTGCGCCATGACAAACGATGACGGAAGTTCCGATCAATACCGCGCGCCGGTGCCCGACACCGCGATGGCGACCGGCAGCGAGGACGGCGAGCCTGGCGAGCAGCTCGACGAGCGCCCGTTGCGCCCGGACGAGCGTGCGATCCTGGCGGATTTCGCCGGATCGGTGGATGGGACCGAGGCTGTTGAGGACTCGCCGGCCGTGGCAAGGGCAGCGAAGGACGATTCCGTCCTGCCGGTCGAGGAGGGTGATCGCGGCGACCGAAACAACCCCGAAAGCGACCCGTTGACACCGGAGTTCCGTGCTCCTCCGCACGGCTGACCAAAGCTCACCACCGACTGACCTAGGCGCGGTCGGTGTCCAATGTCGATGGGGCGTCGAAGGTGACCGTAACGTCGGTGAAGCCCAGTGAGCGGGCCAGCGTGGCGAGCATCCGGCGGGTGTTCTCCTCGCCGCGTTGGGTCAGGCCACTCGCCGTGGCGACGTCGTTCATCTTGGCCTGGGCAAGCTGGTAGAGCTGCTGTTCGCTGGTCGGACTGTGCTCGAATGCGGCCGCAATTCGATTGACAAGGCCACGCTCGCGGCCGACCACGCGGCTCGCCGCCGGATCCACCACGGCGGGCGCCAGCCGCGGCGCCGGCAGGGCGATGGTGACCGAGCGTCGATCGGGGGACACCGTCACCCGATCCGCGCCGATATTAGAGAAGTCGACTAATGCGTTGACTGAGCCGACGCCAAGGAAGGTCGTCCGCTCGCCGCTGATCAGCGACGGCACATTTGGTGTGTCGTGCTCGACATCCACCACGACCTGGAAAGTGCCGGTGGCGGCGTGGTACTGCGACAGGTCCTGTAGTGCCATCAGCAACGGCGCTGGACTGTGATCCACGATCTGCGGCGCGAACGGGTTACTCCAGTCCGGAAACACGTCCACCAGCTGCGTGGTGACCGGCACCAGGACCGCGATCCCGACGGCGGCGGCGAGCACTTTTCGACGTGGCCGCCTGCGGTTGTCCGACCGGACCGAGTAGTCGACCGTGTCTCGCTCAAGCAGCTGGGGCATCCGAATCTCCAACGGTTGGTCTGACGCTCGGCAGTGGCACGCCAATGGGACCCACCGTAGACAACATCGCTCTCTTCCGGTGGGCGTTAGTGCCATTCTCCCCGATCGGGAGGGTCCCGCTGCCAGGCTTTGGTGAGCGGCGTACTTCAGCTACCGCGCGGTTGGCGGCCGGTCGAGAGAGATGAAGAGATCACGCCGACCAGGCTGTTGAAACCGCGCGCGTTGCTCGGCCAGCCGGTCCAGCTGACCAACCACGCTCATTGCCGATCCACTTAGCCTGGGGGCGGCGGTGATCCCGTCGGTGCGTTGGTGCCGGGTGTGGTGTCCATCACGTCCTGGCACTCGGGCGTCTGGTTGATGGCCGCGCGCAGCTGCGGTTGGACGGCCAGGTCGCTGAGCACCTGGGCGCGGTTACCGAGCGCGCCCAGTACGTTGCCGGCCGAGGCGAGAGCCAGCCCGATCGCCGCCGCATCGTTGGGGTCTGTCCGGTTGAGTTGCGCCAACGCTTCGTCAAGATCTTCGCGCACCTGAGTGAGCCGGTTGCGCATGTTGTCGAAGACTTCCTGGCCGTTGTCCACCGGTGGAGCTCCGAGTGACGAGAGCTGTTCGTTCGCCTGTTGTGCGGCGTTTCGCGCGTTGGTCAGATAGTTGATGTAAACCTGCCGAGTTGCGGCGAGGTTGCCAAGGTCGGGCTGTGGCGGTGCGCCGAGCTGGTCGAAGGCGGGATCGACCGATTGGCACATCGACCTGGCCCAATCGATGGTCGCCGACTGCGGGTCGACCTGCGGCGCCGGACTCACCACGGGCGGGGAGGGCACGCTGGGTGCCTCAGCGGGGTTGGCGCAGCCTGCGATTGCGAGCCCCGCGGCGGAGACGAGTACGGCAAGCGGACGGCGCAACGCCGCGCCCCGATCGACTTTCATGGTGTGCTTCACGAGTGCTCCTGCGCGTCAGTGAGATCCATGGGCGACTGTGCAAGGGATTCCCGGTTGCGCGGACAGTAATCTCGCAAGTTTTCCCGGATCGGGTGACTCCACCTCTCCGTCAACATGACGTTGATGGTCATCGAACCTCCGGGCGGGCTGGGTTAACCTGGAGGCATCTACTCTCTAAGGAGCCGTGATGGCCTCGATCGTCAGCAAGATCCGGCGCTTCCTGAGCAGTCCGCAGGGACGGCGGGTGATTGACCAGGGACGGTTGTACGCGAGCAACCCGCAAAACCGCTCGAAGCTGCTTGGCCTGCTGTCTCGCCGCCGCAAGTACTGACCGAGTGCGCCGAGGCGCCCCGACGCGACCGCGCACTAGGTAAGTCATGGAGACCGTTTACGTACAGCTACCGATTGCCACACACTCCGCGCTTGTGCACAGTGAGATGAAGCGGCGGACGAGGTATAACCATGCTGCAACGCTGGGTGACCATGCGAGGAGGTTGATGTCTGACGCGCTGAACTTTGTCCAGCGTGACGGGTAGCACGTGGAGTTGCTCGCAGCCGGTACCGTGACGTCGTTGTTCAGCGTCGACGGGAGCCCTGGCACCGTCGGCTCTGGCGGCCAGGTGGAAAGCGAAGGCTAAGGCATCCCCGTCAGGGTGGCAGCGCCAATCCCGGTTATAAGTTCCCTCACGTCTGAGGTGAGTGCGTCGCAGCCGGCGTGATCCAGGCAGCTACGGCCGATGGCCGGAGCTGCCGCACACACCGCTCCACCGGACATGAACCAACCGGATTCAGTTACCCTAGGGCGGTGGGTTGGTGGCTCTGAACGTATTCGTATTGGGCCTCGACGAGTACAACGAACGGATTCTGCGGAATCTGCCCGATGCAGAGCAGTACCGCTTCCATCCGCTCTTGTCCATCGAGGAGCTGCAGCACGGTGAGGAAATCCCGCTGCGAGATTTGCTGGACAAGGCCATCCGTCAACTAGAGGTCTTCGAGGGGTCGGTCGACGCGATCATCGGATTCTGGGATTTTCCGGTGAGCACCATGGTCCCGATCCTGTGTCACCGACTCGGTGGGTTGTGCTGTGCGAGCCTAGAGGCGGTGGTCAAGTGCGAGCACAAGTACTGGAGCCGCCTCGAGCAACAGAAGGTGATCGAGGAGTATCCGCGGTTCGGCCTGGTTGATCCCCACCGGGACACCGACCCGCCGGAGGGCCTGACCTATCCGATGTGGATCAAGCCGGTGAAGTCGTTCTCCTCCGACCTCGCCTTCGGGGTGACCAACCAGCAGGAATTCCGGGATGCATTGGCACAGATCCGTGACCGGATCGGCCGGATCGGGGCCCCGTTCGAGACCGTCCTCGAACAGCTGGAACTGCCCCAAGAAATCGCCGACGTCGGCGGTCAGGTCTGCCTGGCCGAGGAGACGATCAGCGGCAGGCAGCTGACCTTCGAGGGTTACCGCTACCGCGGTGAGACCCACACGCTGGGGGTGGTGGACTCGGTCAGGCACGAAGAGGCCCCCAGCTTCCTCCGGTACCAGTACCCTGCATCAATTCCAGACCGGGTCGCCGAACGAATGGCGGACATCTCCGACCGCGTTGTGACGCAGGTCGGGCTGCAGAACACCACATTCAACATCGAGTTCTTCTGGGACGAGAACACCGATGCGCTGAAGGTCCTTGAGGTCAATCCACGGCATTCTCAGTCACACGCCGAGTTGTTCGCCCAGGTCGACGGCGCGCCCAATCATCTGGCAATGCTACGGCTGGCACTGGGCCGTGACCCGGGATTCCCGCGCCGCCAGGGCCCGTACCAGGTCGCAGCCAAGTGGTTTCTGCGGCGCTGGAACGACGGTGTCGTCCGCCGTCATCCCACCGAGCTCGAGATCGAGCGGGTACAGCGCGACATCCCCGGCGTCACTGTTGACGTGACCGTGCATGAGGGTGACCGGCTCGCGGAGCTGGTCAATCAAGACAGCTACAGCTATATCCTCGCGCATATCTACGTCGGCGCGCAGGACGAGGCGGAGCTGATCGAAAAGTACCAGCAGTGTGTCCGGGGACTGCCTTTTGAG
>JALZCO010000142.1 GCA_030863015.1 Actinomycetota bacterium | reverse complement strand
AGAAAGCGCCACAGCTGCCTTTGTGTCTGAGGCAGCCGCCCTGCTCCCAGACCAAGGACCCGACAAGACCATCCAGTCGATCAAGAAAATCTGCGACGACCGGGCATCGTCGATCAACCGCTACTTCAAGCAACTCACGATCTAACAACGCTGCCCACACCCTAACATCTTTTTTCCCGTTAGACTTCAAGTATTCACTGGCCCTGCTCCGCACGCTCGACACCGCCTGCGCTAACGCCGAGGGAGCTGGCCGCCGCCACCATCGAGCGCTTCGGCCAGCACAGCGCAGCTGCTGTTCCTCACGCCGGTAGCGGTTGAACCTGCCCCTCTGCGACGCTCAGACGCCGACAACGTGATCGTCAATAGCAGCCCAGTAGTGGTTGCCCGGGTGCTCAGACCGGAGATCTTCGTGCCGTTCACTCACGACAAGCGCCACTTCCCCGGGATCCTGCTCGTGATCACTACCGCGATTCAGTACGGGAACGGTCAGCGCGGGTTGTGGATTTGGCCGCAGCTTGATGGATGCGTCTGGCGCGGGATCACCCGGTGAGCCAACCCAGCGTGCGGCGCACTGCGCAGCTGTTCAAAGCCGCTTTGCTGGTTAAGGGCGTCGACGGCGCCGTGGAGCTGATCGGGGCTGTGGCGCTGCTGGTGGTGTCGGGGGCAACCGTGCAGCGGCTGGTGGCTGAGGTGCTCAGCCGTGACCTGCTCGGCCCGCCGGACGGCTCGCTGGCCCGGCACTTCGTCGCTGACACCGCCGAGTTCGCGTCCGGGCACCGCACGTTCGCCGTGGTCTACCTTGGCCTGCACGGGGTGGTGAAGCTCGTGCTGGTCGTAGCGCTGCTGCGGAGGTGGCTGCCCGCCTACCCGATCGCGGTGGTGGTGCTCGGCACATTCGTGGTCTATGAGGTGTACCGGGCCACGCACACTGGCCCGGTGCTGCTGCCGTTGCTCGCCGTACTGGATATCGCGATCATCGTGGTGATCGTGTGGGAGTACCTGCTGTTGCGCCGCGAGCAGACGGGGGTTAGCCCAGGACGTTGACGGCGCGAGCTACGACGAGCACAACCACGGCCAGTGCGACGGTCGACTGCACCATCATGGTCACCTTTGCCCAGCGAGACAGCGGCAGCACGTCGGTCGGGCTGAACGCGGTGGCGTTGGTGAAGGCCAGGTACAGGTAGTCGGCGAACTGCGGCTCCCAGTCCGGGTCGGCCAGCTCAGGACTCTGCATCTGCGCGAACAGGAAGTCCGGACGGGTGTGCGTCGCGGCGGCTCGCGCGGCCGGGCCGCCACGGTCGAGCTCCCAGTAGGCCAGCGCAAAGGCCAGCACGTTGGTCAGCCAGATCGCAGCGCCCGCGGTGAGCAACTCGGCAGGGCTGCTCGGCCTGCCGTGGACGAGGTCGAGCACGAGCAGCACCACAGACCAGCCGTTTGATAGCCCGACGAGCGCGGTCAGCGCGAGCCCGGCTGTGCGCAGTACGGCGGACTCGCGGTTCATCCGAAACGGGTTCGCTGCCACCAGCGCGGCTAGCAGCGCTATCTCCAGCACCGGCAGCAGGTAGCGGGCCTGCGGCACCATCCGGTCGGGCAGCACCAGTTGCAGCCCGATGGCCACGACGACGGCGAGCGCGGCGGGCCAGCGGTGCTCGCCACAGGTACGGCGCAGCCAGGCGGGAAGCTGCGGATGGACCGGCTCCGGCGCGTGCATACGCCTCCTCGCCCGCCGACGCTGGGCCGTCGGTCCGCCAAGCAGGGACGCGGTGTCCCCGCCGACGTTCATGCTGGCGTTGCCAACTGTTCGTGGCGACAGCCGACCATGAAGGATGAAAATTCCAATTCGCGCTACCGACAATCGACGGCATCGATCGGAAGTGTTGTCCGGCGGAGCATGCGGTCACGACCGCCACGCTGCGTGCAGCGAGACGGCAGGGCGGGTGAACATCGCGTAGCAGTCCAGCGCCAATCCCGGCCTGATCGACACGCCAGGGCACCACGCTCAGGTCACTGC
>JALZCO010000119.1 GCA_030863015.1 Actinomycetota bacterium | reverse complement strand
CTGTTACGCCCTCACGAGGATCCCGCCCCGGATTTGGTCGGCGATCTCGCGTCGCATACCATGGAGCGGTTGCTCGGCAGGATCGGCGAGCGCGGTGAGTTGTGTGACGGCTGCCGGTCCGGAACGTCGGCAGACTTCCAGCTAGACGGTGTCTAGGCAGCCTTCTGCGGATGGATGGCAGGGTACCGGTCTGCGCACCAGGCGCGACACACCCGACCGCGGGGACCGGTGTCCGGGGCGGATCCAGTACACGAGACCAGCGGTACGAGACTGACAGGACGGCAAGCCACCATGGCGGGACAGAAGATCCGCATCCGGCTCAAGGCCTACGACCACGAGGCGATCGACGCTTCCGCGCGCAAGATCGTCGAGACCGTGACGCGCACCGGCGCCCGGGTCGTCGGTCCGGTGCCGCTGCCGACTGAGAAGAACGTGTACTGCGTCATCCGCTCGCCGCACAAGTACAAGGATTCGCGGGAGCACTTCGAGATGCGCACGCACAAACGGCTGATCGACATCCTCGACCCGACGCCCAAGACGGTGGACGCGCTGATGCGCATCGATCTGCCGGCCAGCGTTGACGTCAATATTCAGTAAGGCCGGGAGATGACAGCGACTGATTCGGATCATCAGGGTAGCAGGACCGTACGGGGAATCCTGGGCACCAAGCTCGGCATGACCCAGGTCTTCGACGACAACAACAGGATCGTTCCGGTCACCGTGGTCAAGGCCGGACCCTGCGTGGTGACCCGGATTCGCACCGCGGACAAGGATGGCTATCCCGCGGTGCAGCTGGCATTCGGTGCGGTGGACCCACGCAAGGTGACCAAGCCGGTGGCCGGGCACTACGCGGCGGCCGGTGTCACGCCGCGCCGCTACCTGGTCGAGCTGCGGACCGCCGACGCCGCGGACTACCAGGTCGGCCAGGAAGTCACCGCCGACGTTTTCGCTGCTGGAGCTGTGGTGGACGTGGTCGGAACCAGCAAGGGCAAGGGCACCGCAGGGGTGATGAAGCGGCACGGTTTCGGTGGCCTCGGTGCCAGCCACGGCACCCAGCGCAAGCACCGCTCGCCGGGTTCGATCGGTGCCTGCGCCACGCCGAGCCGAGTGTTCAAAGGCCACCGGATGGCCGGCCGGATGGGGAACGTTCGGGTCACCACCCAGAACCTCACAGTGCACCGGGTCGATCCCGAGTCGGGGCTATTGCTGATCAAGGGCGCGTTGCCCGGCCCGAAAGGCGGCCTGGTGCTGGTCAAGACGGCCGCGAAGGGTGGGGCGCAGGGATGAGCCCAGAAACAAAAACGGTCGACATCCGCAATCCCGAAGGCGACATCACCGGCACCACCGAATTGCCGGCCGAGGTGTTCGACGTGCCGGCGAACATCCCCCTGATGCATCAGGTAGTGGTCGCCCAGCTGGCCGCGGCCCGGCAGGGCACGCATGACACCAAGACCCGGGGTGAGGTCAGCGGCGGGGGTAGCAAGCCCTACCGGCAGAAGGGCACCGGGCGCGCCCGGCAGGGCTCGATCAGGGCGCCTCAGTTCGCCGGCGGCGGCATCGTGCACGGCCCCACACCGCGGGACTACAGTCAGCGCACTCCCAAGAAGATGAAGGTCGCCGCGCTACGCGGTGCGCTGTCGGACCGGGCTCGCGACGGGCGGGTGCACGTGGTCACCGGGTTGGTCTCCGGTGATCTCCCGTCGACCAAGACGGCTCGTAAGGTCCTCGAAGGACTTGTCGAGCGGGGTAACCAGTTGCTGGTGGTGCTCAGCCGTGCTGACGAGGTTGCCCGCCTTAGCGTGCGAAATCTCCCTTTGGTGCATGTGCTGGCTCCCGACCAGCTCAACACCTACGACGTCTTGGTCAGCGATGACGTCATATTCACCGCCGATGCGCTGGAGACATTCCTGGCCCGCCGGGTGCGGGGGCGTTCGGCCACCACGGTGGAGGCTCCGTTGATGGAGGAGGATGGGCGATGATCCCCGACCCTCGTGATGTGATCCTCAAACCGGTCATCTCGGAGAAGAGCTACGGGCTGCTGGAGAAAAGCAAGTACACCTTCATCGTCGCGCCGGACGCCAATAAGACTGAGATCAAGATTGCCGTGCAGAAGATCTTTGGCGTGCAGGTGGTCAGCGTCAACACGCTCAACCGTCCGGGCAAGCGCAAGCGGACCCGGTTCGGATACGGCAAGCGCAAGGACACCAAGCGGGCGATCGTGACGCTGTCCGCTGAGAGCAAGCCGATCGAGATTTTCGGCGGACCGGCCGCCTGAGCGGTCACCAAAGGAACTGGGCTACCACATGGGCATCCGCAAATACAAGCCGACGACCTCAGGTCGTCGCGGCTCCAGCGTCTCCGACTTCGCCGAAGTCACTCGGGATCATCCGGAGAAGTCGCTGGTCCGTCCCCTGCACGGTCGGGGTGGACGCAACGTCCACGGCCGGATCACGACCCGGCACCAGGGTGGCGGCCACAAGCGCGCTTACCGCTTGATCGATTTCCGGCGGGCGGACAAGGACGGCGTGCCGGCCAAGGTCGCGCACATCGAATACGACCCGAACCGCACCGCCCGGATCGCACTGCTGCACTATGCCGACGGCGAGAAGCGATACATCATCGCCCCGGAGAAGCTGCGCCAGGGTGACATGGTGGAGAACGGCCCGAAAGCCGACATCAAGCCGGGCAACAACCTGCCGCTGCGCAATATCCCGGTCGGCACCGTGGTGCACGCGATCGAGCTCCGTCCCGGTGGCGGCGCGAAGATCGCCCGCTCGGCTGGCGCGCGGGTTCAGTTGGTGGCCAAGGATGGTCCCTACGGCCAGCTGCGGATGCCATCCGGCGAGATCCGAAATGTCGATGTCCGGTGTCGTGCCACGGTTGGTGAGGTCGGAAACTCCGAACAGGCCAACAT
>JALZCO010000091.1 GCA_030863015.1 Actinomycetota bacterium | reverse complement strand
ATCCCGGGGAGCATCCCCATGATCTTGCTCAGCGAGCCCATCTTGCGGATCGCCTGCATCTGCTCGAGGAAGTCCTCCAAAGTCAGCTCTCCGCTGCCGATCTTGGCGGCGGCTTGCTCGGCCTGCTCGGCGTCGAATGCCTGCTCGGCCTGCTCGATCAGGGTGAGCAGATCTCCCATCCCCAGGATCCGGCTGGCCATCCGGTCTGGGTGGAAGACATCGAACTCCTCCAGCTTCTCCCCGTTGGACGCAAACATGATCGGCGCACCGGTGACCTGCCGCACCGACAGCGCCGCTCCACCGCGGGCGTCGCCGTCGAGCTTGGTGAGTACGACGCCGTCGAACCCGACGCCGTCGAGGAAGGCCTGCGCGGTCGTCACCGCGTCCTGACCGATCATGGCGTCGACGACGAACAGCGTCTCGTCGGGCTGAACCGCATCGCGGATGTCCGCAGCCTGGCGCATCATCTCGGCATCGATGCCCAGCCGTCCGGCGGTGTCCACGATCATGATGTCGTGCTGGCGGGCGCGGGCCTCTGCCAGCCCGCGGCGTGAAACGTCGACCGGATCGCCGACACCGTTGCCGGGTTCGGGTGCGAAGACTCGCACGCCGGCTTGCTCACCCACCACCTGAAGCTGGGTGACCGCATTGGGACGTTGCAGATCCGCGGCGACCAGCAGCGGCGTGTGGCCCTGGTTACGCAGCCAGCGGGCGAGCTTGCCGGCCAGCGTCGTCTTCCCTGAGCCCTGCAAGCCCGCCAACATGATCACGGTCGGGGGTGTCTTGGCCAGTTCCAGACGCCGGGTCTCCCCGCCCAGAATGCCGATGAGCTCATCGTTGACGATCTTGATGACCTGCTGGGCGGGGTTCAGCGCAGCAGAGACCTCGGCGCCCTTGGCCCGCTCCTTGATCTGCGCGATGAACTGCCGGACCACCGGCAGCGCGACATCGGCCTCAAGCAGCGCGATGCGAATCTCGCGGGCGGTAGCATCGATGTCGGATTCGGACAGCTTGCCTTTGCCCCGTAGATCGGACAGCGCTGACGTGAGCCGGTCGGAGAGGGTGTCGAACACGCCGGTCGCGCTCCCTTGGAGTCCGGCGGGGTGCGGTGGCCCCGGAGGCTGGCTGTTGTACTGCCAGCGTAGCGGCCCGCCGCCGGGACAAGAGCCTGGACCGCCGGCGGCCTGAGCCCCACCCCAGGCTGCCGGCGGTCCAGTAATGACCGTTGCGATCACCAGCGACACACCCGCCACCCGACTTGCCAGTACGGGCGGCAACCCCGCGTCTGCCCGACCGCTGCCGAGCCACCCGACCAGCCTGGCAATTGCGGGCACCCACCGGCTAGCGTGAATCCCCGCGATCGCGAGTAGGTGAAACTACCTACGGATGCAGCCCGAACCTTGCTGTGGGTTGATCCACTGCAGAGGCAGACCCCACCGGCTGTACAAACTCCACCGGCTCGGTGTCCTCCGCTGCGGTCGGCTGATCGACCAGGCCAACCGCCTCCACCATCAAGCGGTGCACCGCGAACACCTGATCAGCGATCTCGGCTCGCAGGCTCTTGAGTGCGCTGGCCTGGCGCTCGACCTCGGTCATCCGGCTGATCAATCCCTGCGTCGCTAGCTGCATGATCAAGTACAGCGCGGCGACACTTCGGTTCTGGTAGTCGCTGACCCACGCCTCCGTCTCGGCGCGGCGCCGAGCGAGGTTGTGCTCGGACCGCTGCTCGGCAGCCGACGCGTGACGTTCGGCATCCAGCTTGGCCTGCTGGCATCGGGCTGCGGATTCGGCCTCTGCGGTCAGACGCCGACGCTCCGATTCCGCCTCGAGGTTCTTGCATCGCTGGGTGGTCTCATGCATCAGTGCATCGGCCTCGGCGCGAGTGCTCTCGAGCAGCGAGGTGGTCTCCTGCTCGGCACTGATCTGAAGTTCGGCGGCCTCGTCCTCGGCCATCTGCAGCATGCGTTGGATCCGCGCGGTCGCTGCGGTCAGTGGGGACCGCTCGAGACGATCAACCTGGCTGGCCGCCTGCGCCGCTTCCTCACGTAGCCGTCCAACCTGGCTGGTCGCCTCGACCGCTTCGCGACGCAGATTTTCGAATTGCTCGCTGAGGTCGGCGGCCCGCTGCAGCGCAGCGTCGCGTTCAGCCCCGATCGTCGCGACACGAGTCTTGAGGGCTTCGACGTGATCGATGACCTGCTGGCGGTCGAACCCCCGCAACACGATCTCGAACGGCGGGTTGACCGGGATGGCCTCATCGCGAGTTCGGTACATGCGGCCGGATCGTAGCCGGGCGCTCATCAAAGGACACTGAGCACTGCCCGTTCCACCAACTCCCGCGCCTTGGCCGACAACGCACCGTGTTCGCTGGACCCGGTGATGCAGAAGGAATCCACTACAGAACTGCCCAGTGTGACGACCCGAGCCCAGCGCACGGTCACCGCACTGCGCTGCAACGCGGCGGCGACTCGATACAGCAACCCGATCCGGTCGGTAGTGCGCAGTTCCAGGATCACGGCTGCGGCGGCTTCGTCGTCAAACCACAGCACCTTGGCTGGAGCGTGGGCAGATCCTGTATCGGATTCTGCGGTTTTGCCCCTTGGGACCTCGCCGTAGTCACGCTCCTTGGCGGCCAGCCGCTCGGCCAACTCCAGCGAGCCGTCCAGCGCCCGCACCAGATCCTGGCGCAACAGCGCCACGTCGGGCAGGCGCCCGAAGCGAGGTGAGACAGCGAAGGTATCCACTGCCGCCGAGCCACCCGTGGGAAGGTCCAAGACCCGGATGTCGGCGGAATGGACCTGCAGCGAGTGCAGCGCAAGCACTCCCGCGGCCGGCGCAAGCACGCCAGGCCCGCCAGCAGTCACCACCGTGATCGTGGTAGCCGCAGCCGGCCCTGCCGCGGTGCTCGCCGTCACGTGCAGTGAACCATTCGCAGCAGCCTGCTCGGCCAGCGCGCGGTGCTCTTCGGAC
>JALZCO010000065.1 GCA_030863015.1 Actinomycetota bacterium | reverse complement strand
GTGTGCGAGATCGGCCACGCTCGGATCGGGGACGAACTCGACGGCCACGATGCCTCTAATCAACCCAGGGTAAATGGGTCGCGGGTCTGCCCGGACAGCTCAACCCAGATGGCCTTGGTCTCGGTGTACTCCCGGATGGCATCGGCGCCGTTCTCCCGGCCGATGCCACTGGCACCAAAACCCCCGAAGGGGACGTGCGGGCTCACGACGCGGTAGGCGTTGATCCAGACGGTGCCCGCTCGGAGTTTCGCGGCCACCCGATGAGCCCGGTGCACATCTGTGGTCCATACCGCAGCGGCCAGCCCGTATGGGGTGTCGTTGGCGATCTCGACGGCCTCGTCCTCGTCGGAGAACCGGATCACCGCTAGTACCGGCCCGAAGACCTCCTCCTGGACCACCCGCATCGAGGGGGTGACGTTGGTCAGCACAGTGGGCATCACGAAGAAACCACCCAGGTCATTGACCCGCTCACCACCACAGGCGATGGTGGCGCCCTGCTCGCGAGCGGAGTTGAAATGGCTCAACACCTTGTCGAACTGCTGGCTGGTGGCCAGCGGACCCATTTCTGTCTCGGCGGCCTTCGGATCACCGATCTCGATCTCCTTTGCTCGAGAGACGATCTTCTCAACCAGCGTGTCCGTGACGCTGTCGTGCACGACCAGCCGCGACCCCGCCATACAAGTCTGGCCGGTGGCAGCGAAGACCCCAGCGATCACCCCATTGGCGGCGGCATCCAGATCAGCGTCCGGGAACACGACCTGCGCCGATTTGCCGCCCAGCTCCAGGGTTACTCGGGTGAGGTTGTCTGCAGCGGCGTGCGCGACCGCGATACCAGTCGCCGTGGAGCCGGTGAAGGCCACCTTGTCGACATCGGGATGAGCAGACAGTGCGCTGCCGGTTGCCGGACCCCATCCGGTGATGACGTTAACCACACCAGGAGGGAAGCCGGCCTCCGCGACGAGGGACGCCAATTCCAGCGCGCTGACCGGAGTGTGCTCACTGGGCTTGACCACCACGGTGCATCCCGCGGCCAGCGCCGGTGCCAGCTTCCATATCAACAACAACAGCGGTGAATTCCACGGGGTAATTGTGGCGACCACGCCAACCGATTCATGCCGGGTGTAGACGAGGTAATTGGGCTTGTCGCTGGGAATGACCCTTCCCTCGACCTTGTCGGCCAGTCCCGCGTAGTAATAGCACCATTCCGGCACGGCAGCGAGCTGGCCGGCCATCTCGCGAAGCAGCTTTCCCGAGTCACGAGTTTCGACCTCGGCTAGCCGCTGGGCGTCGCGGGCGATCAGATCACCCAGCCGGTGCAGCAACTTTCCGCGCCGGGTCGGGGTCAACTCAGCCCACGGACCGGACAGCGCCCGGCGAGCGGCCGACACCGCCCGATCCACATCGCTTCGATCACCGTCGGGCACCACCGCCCACGGCTGCCCGGTGAACGGGTCGATGGTCTGGTAGGTGCGGCCGGAGCAGGCAGGCTGCTGTTCCCCGTTGATATACAGCCGGTACTCCGCGAGGTGCTCCCCCGTTGCGGTCATGCTGGTAGCTGTCACTGCTGCCTCCTCCACTGTTCTACAGACCGGAATCGGTCCGGGTGCGAGCCGCCAGCTTGCGAGTGCTGCAGCACCGGCCGCCAGCCCACCACCGAGCTCATCAGGCAATGTTGCATTGAGCGTTCGGTCCATTCAAGCTGGTGCACCTGCCCAGCCAGATGCCACGTAACAGGCCTTCGAATGCCCGGTTGTGACAGTTCTCCGAGGTTCCTGAGGGTCCGCGTCGCTGCTTCGGTGCATGGTGAGGACACCCTTCGCCTTAATGCAACAGTGCCGCTACGACCACCTCTGGACCCGGCTCGGCAAACACCTCCCCTGGGTCGCCACCCAACAAATCTCCACCCACTGGCTGCGCCACACCACACTGACCTGGGTGGAACGCAACTTCGGCTACGCCGTCGCCCGCGCCTACGCCGGACACACCGACCACGGCGGTGACGCCGGAACCACCACGACCTACATCCGCGCCAGCGTCCAGGAAGTTGCCACCGCACTTGCCACCCTCACCGCAGAACCATACCCACTCGCATAACCCATTGACCGTTGCGGCCGCAGCTCAGCTAATGGCATGCGGTCTTGCTCCCCTGGCTGGGACTCAAACCAACAACCCTTCGGTTAACTGATCGGCCTAAACCTGAGTCGTTTCCAGTCCGTCTAACTGGGATGTTGCAGTCGCTCAAGCCCGGAATCGGTACCAGTCGACGTCAATCGACGTGGTTATGCACCACAAATGCACCCTCGTTGATGATTCTTGATTTCAACGCCGTGCCAACAGGGCTGGCCCCCCAACAAGGAGGCGGCCCAGCTTCTAGCGACGGTGTCAGAGTGTTACTACAGGCGCTGATTTTGGCCCCGTGTTCTAGTAGGCCCCTTAGGGTGGACCTTGGGGGAACTTACTACAACACAAAACCCCAGGTAGAAGCCCTGGAGACCCTGCTCCGGAAGCTGCCCGACCCCACCACACCAGCACCACCGCCCACCGACCGACCTAAACCCCGACGGGCACGGCAACTCGACGCCGACCAGGCCCAGGAAATCATCGCTGGCTATCAGGCCGGAACGACGGTGTACGAACTGGGTGCCCGGTTTGGCATCGAACGGCGGACGGTCAGCAACATCCTCCACCAACATGACGTGCCGATGCGCCGCCGCGGCCTCTCCCCCGACCAGGTCGACGACGCTATTCACCTCTACAACCCCGGCTGGTCCCTCGCACGAGTCGGCCAACACCTCAACGTCGACCACACCACCGTGCTGACCAAACTCAGGCAACGCGGCATCCGCACCCGAGACACTCACGGACGACCACGATCGTGAACGCACCGTAGCCGAACAAGCCGCGTAGTCACCCTGGCAAAGTCCCGCCCTAGCAAAGCACTCATCTGCCGATGTCCACGCGGGTGCCGGCGCAGAACGGGCAGAGCGGCCCATAAGGGGGTGTGCTCTGTGGAACGCAGGGCTCGACCCTTCGGCCCCGTGCCACTGGACCTTGGCTGTGCTGAAGCGGTCGATCTTTACGGGACAGCCCGCTCAGCAAAGAGATCATCGGTCTTGGGCTCCTAGAGTTCTTATGGTGCACAGCATCTGTGTGTTCAGCGGTTCGAGTCCTGGGGCTCAAGCGGAGTACGCCGCCGCAGCCCAGGCGCTTGGCACTGAGGTCGCCACTCGCGGCATGCGGCTGGTGTACGGCGGGGCGAGCGTCGGGCTCATGGCGGTGGTCGCCGACACCGTGCTGGCTGCCGGCGGGGAGGTGGTGGGCGTGATTCCGCAGCAGTTGGTTGACAAGGAAGTTGCTCACCGGGGTCTGGCAGACCTGCGAATTACCCGCACTATGCATGAGCGCAAGACGCTTATGGCTGAGCTGTCCGACGGTTTTGTCGCCCTGCCCGGTGGCTACGGCACGCTGGAGGAGTTCGTTGAGGTTCTCAGCTGGTCGCAGCTCGGGCTGCAGTGCAAGCCGTGTGGGTTGCTGAACGTAGCCGATTTCTACCGCCCGCTGCTCGCGTTTTTCGACCATGCCGTCACCGAGCGGTTCGTGCGCGCCGAGCACCGTGGCCTTCTGCTCGCCGACACCGACGCAGCACGCCTCCTCGACGCGTTC
>JALZCO010000059.1 GCA_030863015.1 Actinomycetota bacterium | reverse complement strand
GCTCTGGGATGACAACAGCTCGCCGAGCAATTGCTTACTGGTAGTGTGCTTTGGCTCACCGACGATCACAAGCTGCGTCTGGACTGTCGTGCGTTTCTCACACCCGCAAGATGCCGCTGATCACGTCCCGCCGGTGCGCAATACGACCACCTCGTCTCCGGCCTCAAGATGCGTCACCGCCTCCGGGATGTCGATCAGGCAGTCGGACCGGGCCAGCGCGGCCAGCAGGTGTGAGCCGGGGCCACCGACTGGCGCGACAGTGCCTGAGGCAGTGTCCAGCGCCCCGCGGCGAAACTGCCGAAGGTCCGCAGGTGATTCCAGTGCCTCGGTCAGCCGAGCGGTGACCCGAAGCCGCTGCGCAGGCAGACCCATCGCGGCTCGTAGCGCCGGGCGGACGAACAGCTCGAAAGACACCGCGGAACTCACCGGGTTGCCGGGCAGTGTCGCCACCGGCACCCCACGATAAAGGCCGGCGCCTTGTGGGCCGCCGGGCTGCATGGCCACCTTGCCGAACTCCACGCCCTGCCCGGTCATGGCGTCCTTGACCACCTCATAGGCCCCGGCGCTGACCCCGCCGGAGGTCACCAGTAGGTCGATCCCCTCCAGCCGGGCGGCCAGCGCGGCCTCCAACTCGGCGACGTCGTCGGGCACGAAGTGCATCAGCTGCGCCTCGCCACCGGCCTCCCGGACCGCGGCGGCCAGCATCGTGCTGTTCGAGTCGTAAATCTGACCGTGCTGTAGCGGTGTGCCGGGCTTCACCAGCTCTGAGCCGGTAGCCAGCACCAGCACCCGAACCCGGCGATGGACCAGCAGCTCGGCCTGGCCGACCGCGGCTGCAACGCCAAGCTGCGCCGAACCCAGTACCGTGCCGGCCGCCAGTACCTCCTCCCCGGCCGCCACGTCATCTCCGACCCCGCGCACGCTCTGACCAGCGGACCTGGCAGCGAAGATTCGGACCTCGTGCAACCCGGCGTCGGTGAGCTCCACCGGTACGACGGCGTCCGCGCCGGGTGGCATCGGAGCGCCGGTCATGATCCGGTGCGCGGTGCCCGGCTGCAGCGACGGCGAGTCGGTGCGCCCGGCGGGGATGTCCTCGTTGACCGGAAGCTGCACCGGCTTATCGGCGGTGGCGTCGGCGACGTCCACCGCGCGTACGGCGTAACCGTCCATTGCGGAGTTGTCGAAAGGCGGCAGCGGCAACGATGCGGTGACCGGCTCGGCCAGCGCCAGGCCCACACACTCCACCAGTGGCAGCCTGATCACTGGAGTGGCGGTCAGCAGGGCAGCCACCACCTGGCTGTGCTCGTCGACGGATCGGCGTTTTTGCGCTACGGCCACCCCCGCATCCTGCCCGGTACGGGCGCGTGCGCGCAGGGGAGGTCGGTGATGGCTGCGCCGCTGGCTAACTCCCGGTAGCGTGGTGTTGCTAACCGCTACCGCCATGGCGGGCAACGCTGAGGGACGATAGCCCGAGGAGGATGACGTGGCCGAGGGCACGGTGAAATGGTTCAACTCCGAAAAGGGTTACGGGTTCATCGCAGCTGAACCTGGCCCGGACGTATTCGTGCATCACAGCGCGATAGAGATGGACGGCTTCCGGACGCTCATCGAGGGTGATCGGGTCAGCTTCGAGATCACGGCTGGCCGGGACGGTCGGGATCAGGCCACCGCCGTCCGCAAGCTCTCAGGGTCGTGAGTGCGTAACAGTGTTATAGCACTCAACGCCACTCACGGGCCGTCCGCACCGTTGGACCGTTCCGGTGGCACTGGTGTCGGCCGCAGTGGTTGCGGTGATCGTGCTGGTGATCGCCGCCCTGGGCGGGCGTTGGCGCCGACTCGGTGAAGCCGGGGGTGGGGCACCTGCTTGCACTCACCGGGTGAGAGTGCTAAACACGGGTTAGCACTCGGCATCGTCGAGTGCCAGCTGTACCAACCCCAACAACAACACTGAGGTCGGGACGGTGAGTCCGGCGATTGCCGGACGTCCGTCGCGGGCACCGAGCCTGGCCGAGCACTGTGTCCTTGCCGCGGACCCCCCGCGGCGCCCATGACCGGAGGACCACACCGCAATGGCCAAAATGATCGCGTTCGACGAGGACGCCCGCCGCGGTCTCGAGCGCGGGATGAACCAGCTCGCCGACGCCGTCAAGGTGACGCTCGGCCCCAGGGGCCGCAACGTCGTTCTCGATAAGAAGTGGGGTGCCCCCACCATCACCAACGATGGTGTGAGCATCGCCAAGGAGATCGAGCTTGAAGACCCATGGGAGAAGATCGGGGCTGAGCTCGTCAAGGAAGTTGCCAAGAAGACCGATGACGTCGCCGGGGACGGCACCACCACCGCCACCGTGCTGGCCCAGGCACTCGTGCGCGAGGGTCTGCGTAACGTCGCAGCCGGCGCCAACCCGATGGCGCTCAAGCGCGGCATCGAGAAGGCCGTCGAGGCCGTCTCCCAGCAGCTGCTGAACTCGGCCAAGGAGGTCGAGACCAAGGAACAGATCGCGGCCACAGCCGGCATCTCCGCTGCTGACCCCTCGATCGGCGAGCTCATCGCCGAGGCGATGGACAAGCTCGGCAAGGAAGGCGTCATCACCGTCGAAGAAAGCCAGACCTTCGGCCTGGAGCTCGAGCTCACCGAGGGTATGCGCTTCGACAAGGGTTACAT
>JALZCO010000043.1 GCA_030863015.1 Actinomycetota bacterium | reverse complement strand
CTGGCCAAGCCAGGTGCAGTCAGCCGGGCGCACCGGGGTGTGTTGTTTCTCGATGAGGTTCCCGAGTTTGGACCTCGATCGCTGGAGGCCCTGCGTACCCCGCTGGAGGATGGTGAGGTCCGGTTGGCCCGCCGGGATGGCGTGGTGCGCTACCCGGCACGGTGCCTGCTCGTACTTGCGGCCAATCCGTGTCCGTGCGCGCCGCCCGATGAGCGGGACTGCATCTGTGCCCCGTCGGCCCGCAGGCGGTACTTAGGCCGGCTGTCCGGGCCGCTGCTAGACCGGGTGGACTTGCGGGTGGCGATGCGTCCGGTGAAGAACATGGGACAGGCCGATGCGGAGCCCGAGAGCACTCCGACAGTGCGGCAACGGGTGCTCCAGGCCCGGTGCGCGGCCCGCGCACGCTGGGTGGGTACCGGCTGGAGCACCAATGCCGAGGTACCGGGGCCGGTGCTGCGGCGGCGATTCCGGCTGCCGAGAACGGTGACCGAGCCGATCGAGGCGGCGCTGCATCGGGGCCTGGTGACGGCCAGAGGAGCTGATCGCACCTTGCGGTTGGCCTGGACGGTGGCCGACTTGGCAGGGCGGGATCGCCCGCTGGCCGAGGATGTGGCCGTGGCGATGGGTCTGCGGGACCGGAGGGCGGTATGACATCGGGTCAGCGCGAGCTGCGCTTGGCTCGCGCCTACCTCAACCGGGTCGCCGAGCCCCCCGCTGCCGCCCTATCCGAGTTGATCACCGAGGTGGGTCCGGTGCGGGCGGCGCGGCTGGTGGCCGCGAGGAAGGTCCCCGATCGCGTCGCCGCGGAGACCTCGGCCCGTCGAGACGACGATCGGGCGCAGGCCGACCTGTCCGCGATCGCCGCGCTCGGGGGCCGGTTGGTGATTCCTGAGGACGACGAATGGCCTATCGACGCATTCACCTGCTTCGTGACACCGACTGCGCGGGCCGACGCGCGCTGGTGCGCCCCAGTAGCGCTGTGGGCGCGGGGGGCCGCCCGCCTTGACGAGCTGGGTGAGCCAGGTGCGGTAGCGGTGGTGGGAGCGCGGGCCGCGACCGGATATGGGGAGCACGTTGCTGCCGAGTTCGGTTATGGGCTTGCCCAGGGCCGCCACGCGGTGGTGTCCGGCGCCGCGTTTGGCATCGACGGTGCGGCGCATCGGGGCGCACTGGCCGCCGAGGGCTGCACTGTCGCGGTGCAGGCCTGCGGGCTGGATCGGGCCTACCCCGCCGGCCACTTACAGTTGCTCGACCGGGTCGCCGAACGCGGTGTGGTGCTCAGCGAGTATCCCCCGGGTGTCCGGCCAGCACGGTTCCGCTTCCTGGTGCGTAACCGCCTGATCGCCGCGCTTGCCACCGGGACCCTCGTTGTCGAGGCTGGGGTGCGCAGCGGTGCCCGACGCACTGCCGCCGCCGCAGCAGCACTGGGCCGGATCGTGATGGTGGTGCCGGGACCGATCACCTCGGCAATGTCTGCGGGCTGCCACCTGCTGGTGCGCGAGGAACAAGCGGTGTTGGTCACTCGGGTAGCGGAGGTGATCGAGGCGGTGGGCCGGATCGGGACCGACCTCGCGCCGCCGTTGAGTACGCCCCGCTGCCGTACTGACGGGCTGAACCCGGAGCTGCTGGCGGTGTACGAGGCGCTGCCGGTCCGGGCTTGCCGGTATCCCGAGCAACTTGTGCGTGACTGCGGGGTACCGCTGCATCGGGTGCGGTCCGCGCTGCCATTGCTGGAGTTGCAGGGGCTGGTCACCTGTGGCATGACCGGTTGGTACCGGGTGTCGCCGGATCCCAGGCGTGGCGGTGCTTGACCTCAGGCGGCCGGGAGCGCAGCGTCCTGCCGGTGAGCGAGGAACCGCCGGCACCGGACTCACTACCGGACGACCTGGCCGCGTGCCGGGAGCGTTTCGTGGGCCATCTGCGTTCGGTGCGCGGGTTGTCACCACACACGGTGCGGGCCTACTGCGGCGACGTTACGTCCCTACTGCACCACCTGGTGAGTTCAGGTGGCGGCGATCTGGCAGCGCTGGATCTCAGCCTGCTGCGTGGCTGGATGGGCGCGCAGTACCGCGGCGGTCACCGGCGCAGCACGCTGGCGCGGCGCACCGCGGCGGCCCGCGCCTTCACTTCCTGGGCCACCCGAGCCGGTCTGCTGGCCAGCGACCCGGGGCTGCGACTGGTTGCGCCGCGGCCACACCGAGTCCTGCCTGCGGTGCTGCACCGGGAGCAGGCGGCGGCGGCACTTCAAGCGGCGCATCGGGGTACCGCCGAGGCGGATCCGGTTGCCCTACGTGATCATGCGGTTGTGGAGTTGTTGTATGCGACGGGGATACGTGTCGCCGAGCTTTGTGGGCTTGATCTCGGTGATCTGGATGAGCAACATCGTCTGGTCCGGGTGTTTGGCAAGGGCGCGAAGGAACGCGCAGTGCCGTATGGGA
>JALZCO010000041.1 GCA_030863015.1 Actinomycetota bacterium | reverse complement strand
GATGTCTTTCCACGGCTTCGATGGCCGCGTGCATACCGGCGAGATGCTGGTGAACGCCGAAGTCGCCCAACCCGTGGTGGATGTTTTCAAGCAGCTGTTCGATGCGGGTTTCCCGATCGAGGAGATGCGGGTGACGGCTGCTCCTGAGCTGGACCTGCCCCCTACCGGGGACGGCAACAACACCTCGGCCTTCATCTGCCGACAGATCGTGGGGCAAGTCCGCTGGTCAGCGCACTCCTACGGGTTGGCCATCGATCTCAACCCGTTCCACAACCCTTACGTCCTGGGCGACCTGGTGGTACCTGAGCTGGCCTCGAGCTACCTGGATCGGGATTGGCAACGCCCGGGCATGGTGCTACCAGGTAGCCCGGCGGTGACTGCGTTTGAAGCGGCGGGCTGGACCTGGGGTGGTCGGTGGTCTGCGCCGGTGGACTTCATGCATTTCAGCGCCACTGGGCACTGAAATGCTCGTGAGTGCGTAACAGTGTCAGAACACTGTTACGCACTCACGACCTAGCCCTCGAGGTCTCCCTCAAGGGCTAGGTAGATCGCCCGCAGGGCATCGAGGTCGGCCGGGTCGGGTTGGGCCCACAGACCCCGGTCAGCGGCCTCGAGCAGCCGCTCGGTCATCCCCCGCAGCGCCCATGGGTTGGACTGCCGGAGGAACTGCTGCACGCCCGAGTCGAAAATGTAGGACTCGGCGAGCTGGTGGTACATCCAGTCCTCCACCACGCCTGCGGTGGCGTCGAAACCGAACAGGTAGTCGACGGTGGCGGCCAGCTCGAAGGCGCCCTTGTAGCCGTGCCGTTGCATCGCGGCGATCCACCGCGGATTTACCACCCGGGAGCGGAAGACACGGCGGGTCTCCTCGGCCAGCGACCGGGTCTTCACGGCATGGGGCACCGCGGAGTCACCGACGTAGGCTGCCGGGTCGCTACCGGTTAAGGAACGCACCATGGCGACCATCCCGCCGTGGTACTGGAAGTAATCGTCGGAATCGGCGATGTCATGCTCGCGGGTGTCGACGTTCTTGGCAGCCACCGCGATACGGCGAAAGGCCTGCTTCATGTCGCCACGCGCCGCGGCACCGTCGAGGCCTCGCCCGTAGGCGTAACCGCCCCAGGTGGCGTAGACCTCGGCGAGGTCCGCGTCGGTGCGCCAATGCCGGCTGTCGATCAGCGGCAGCAGCCCAGCACCATAGGCGCCCGGCTTGGAACCGAATATTCGGGTACGGGCCCGCCGATCGTCACCGTGCGTAGCGAGATCGGCGCGGTAGTGCGCGGCGACGTAGTTGTCCTCGACGCCCTCGTCCAGCCGCGCAACGGTGCCAATCGCATCGTCGATCAAAGCGACCACGTGCGGAAAAGCGTCCCGGAAGAAGCCGGAGATGCGCAGTACGACGTCGATGCGCGGCCTGCCGAGTTCGGCCAGACCGACCAGCTCCAGGCCGGTGACCCGGCGCGAGGCATCATCCCAGGTCGGTCGGACGCCGAGCAGCGCCAGTACCTCCGCGATATCGTCACCCTGGGTGCGCATCGCAGACGTACCCCAGACGGTGAGACCCACCGAGGCGGGCCAGATACCGGTGTCCGCGCGGTGCCGGGCCAGCAGCGAATCGGCCAACGCGGCACCCACCTCGAAGGCGTTGCGCGACGGGATGGCCTTGGGGTCCACCGCGTAGAAGTTGCGTCCGGTGGGCAGCACGGAGATCAGACCGCGGGTAGGCGATCCGGATGGTCCGGGCTCGACGAACCGGCCGTCCAGGGCACGCAACACGTTG
Source organism: Actinomycetota bacterium (assembly GCA_030863015.1). GTDB lineage: Bacteria > Actinomycetota > Actinomycetes > Mycobacteriales > Pseudonocardiaceae. The sequence goes on along the minus strand of JALZCO010000041.1, from coordinate 8,621 downwards.
GTGATCTCGGCGGGGGTACCGGCCAGCCGGGGCACCAGCTCGGTGCAGCCGAACCGCAGGACCGACACCACCCCGGCGTCCGGTTCCCCGAGTACCTCAGCGACCACGGTCGGCACTTGAGACACGTCCCAGCCCGCCGCGTAAGTGCCCTGCACCAGCGCGCGGGCCAACGCCTCCAAGCGGTCGACGTCGGTCAGCGATCCCTGCTCGTCCAGGCCGATCGACGCGGCGATGACCGCCCGCAATCCGGGCAGCGCCGCGCCTGAGCCGAACACTTGGCGGGCGCGCAGCACTGCGAGCACGTCGTTGACCAACTCATCGCCCTCAGGCGCGCGGCCTAGCACGTGCAGCCCGTCGCGGATCTGCACGTCCTTGATCTCGCAAAGGTACCCGTCGAGGTGCAGCACGAAGTCGTCGAAGTCCTCCTCCCCAGGCGCAGCGTCGGCGCCAAGATCACGATGCAGCTGGGCGCTCTGGATCAGCGTCCAGATCTGGCCGCGCAGCGTGGGGAGCTTGTCCGGGTCCAGTGCCGCCACCGTGGCGTACTCGTCGAGCAGCTGCTCAAGGCGAGCGAGGTCACCGTAGCTGTCGGCCCGGGCCATCGGCGGGATTAAGTGATCGACGATGGTGGCGTGCGCCCGGCGCTTGGCTTGGGTGCCCTCACCGGGGTCGTTGACGATGAACGGGTACACCAGCGGCAGATTGCCGAGCACCGCATCTGGCGCGTCCTGTGCGGCCAGTCCTAACCCCTTGCCGGGTAGCCACTCCAGGTTGCCGTGCTTGCCCAGATGCACCACGGCGTGCGCGCCGAAGGAGTGCTCCAACCAGCGGTAGGCGGCCAGGTACTGATGTGACGGGGGTAGCTCCGGGTCGTGATAGATCGCCACCGGGTTCTCACCGAATCCGCGCGGCGGCTGGATGAACAACACCACGTTGCCGAACCGCAGCGAACCGACGTAGATGGCCGCGTCGGACACATACAGCTGGCCCGGAGGCTCGCCCCAGGCAGTCACGACGGACTCGCGTAGTGCCACGGGCAGCTGCGAGAACCACTGGGCGTACTGCGCGATGGGCACCCGGATGGCCGCGCTTGCCATCTGCTCCTCGGTGAGCCACTCGATATCGTGCCCTCCCGCGGCGATCAGCCGGTGGATCAGGGTGTCACCGTCTAGTTCGGCAACGTCCAGGCCGCCGAGGTGGTAGCCGGCCGCGGCCAGCGCGCGCAGCAGCACCACGGCCGACGCCGGGGTGTCCAGCCCGACAGCGTTGCCGATCCGGGAATGCTTGGTCGGGTAGGCCGACAGCGCGATCGCGAGGCGCTTGTCGGGTGCGGGCAGGCGCCGCAGCCGAGCCAGCGCAACGGCGGTACCAGCCACCCGGACGGCCCGCTCCGGGTCGGCAACGTAGACCGGTATTCCCTCTGGCCCGGGCTCCTTGAAGGAGAACGGCACCGACACCAGCCGCCCGTCGAACTCTGGGATGGCGACCTGCATGGCGGCGTCCATCGGAGACAGCGCCGCGTCGCTGGCCTGCCATGTCGCCCGGGACGTGGTCAGGCACAGGCCTTGGACCACCGGGACGTCCAGCGCGGCCAACGCCCCCGCGTCCCAGGATTCCTGCTCGGCGCCGGCGCTACCGCCCGCCGCGAGCACCGTGGTCACCACCGCATCACAACGACCCAGCAGCGCGCGCAACCCGTGCGCCTGGCTATCACCCAACCCGCGTAACGATCCGCAGAACACCGGCAGAGCGTTTGCCCCGGCCGCGCGGACGGCGTCGGCCAGCACGTCGACGAAACCGGTGTTGGCCGCCAGCGCGTGCGCCCGGTAGAACACGATGCCGACGGTCGGGCGGTCTGCGCTGGGGTCGCGCGCGTCGTGCCTGCCGTATTCCGGGGTGGCAGCCGGCGGTTGGAAACCCTCACCGGTGAACAGCACCGTGTCGGACAGGAACCGGGCCAGCTCGGCCAGGTTCGCGGGCCCGCCTGCGACCAGGTAGCGCAGCGCCTCAGCCGCCACCCCCGCCGGGACCGTGGACACCGCCATCAGCTCCGCGTCCGGGGTTGCCTCGCCGCCCAGGCAGACCGTTGGCAGCTGAGCCCGCAGCAACGCCTGGAGCCCGGGTTCCCAGGCCCGCCGCCCGCCGAGCAACCGGAGTACTACGACGTCGATCCCGTCGAGCAGCGCCGGTAGTTCGATCGGCTCGGTGCGGGCCGGGTTGGCGACCCGGTAACCGGCACCGCAAGCCTGGGCGGCGAGCAGGTCGGTGTCAGCGGTGGACAGCAACAAGACCTGCACACCGGCGAGCTTACGAGCTAGCGGCCGACGTCGATCACCACGCGGGTTGGCGCGTCCAGCGTGAAGGCGTTGACCCAGGTTTGCTTGCGCATCCCGACCCCGATCGACAGGTATGCCTCGTAATCACCGGTGATCGCGACCGCCATCACGTTGTTCAGGTTTGCGGTGCGGAACTTGCGCGGCCCGGGGTAGCTGGAGTTACCGGCGTCGTCATGGGCCTGTGCTGGGGTCATCCGGACTTCGGCGAACGCAGCACCGGGGAGCTCCTCGACCTCGCCGGAGCCGTCGCGGACCAGCTCGTCGACGAATCGGGAACTGACTTGCGGCCGTGGACCGGAGAAGTCCAGCACGACCCGGTCGAATGTCGGGTGCGTCGCGGTCCGGATACCGGTGAGCACCGCAATGTCCGGGGCCGGTGGTTGCGCCGATTGCGCCGGGACGGCGCCTGCGGTGACCACCGCGGCACTGAGGCCCACGGTGGTGAGGATCCGCGCGATGTTCGTGCCCATGATGACCTCCAACGGCCCGCAACCGGGGACGTTACGGGTCCACAGTGCCTGGGGGGATGAAGGGCAGGCCGGGTGGCGCACCATGCTCGACCAGTTCGGCCAGAGCGGTGGTATCCAGATGGGTCGAGACCAAGTCCCCGAGCAGATCAAGCTGTGCCGCCCGCACGGCAGTGAAGTTGGTGGCGGGCGCTGGACGGAAACCAGACCGGTCGGCGAGGCAGGCCACCCGGCGCAGCAGGGTGCGCCGAAAGGCGTCGTTCTCGAAGAGCCCGTGCCAGTGACTGCCCAGCACGTGGCCGCCATCAGAACCGTCCTCAACGCCAGTCACCAGTGGGACATCACCGCGGTGTACCACCCGGCCGTGGTGGATCTCGTAGCCGGTCACTGGCTCGCCCAGGGCCGTCCCGGACCGGCGGGCCAGGTGTTTGGCGTGGTCGAAGACCACCTCAAGGTCGAGCAGTCCCAGTCCGGGCACCACCCCGGCACCCGATTCGACGTCATCGACGATCACGCGCCCCAGCATCTGGTAGCCGCCGCAGATGCCGAACACCGGTCGCCCGGCTGCCGCATGCGTGGCCACCGCGTCGGCCAGCCCAGTGCGGCGCAACCAGGAGAGGTCCGCAACGGTGGACTTCGAGCCGGGCAACACCACCAGGTCAGCATCGGCCAGCCGGGAGGGCTCGGTGACGTAACGGACCGCCACACCGGGTTCACAGGCCAACGCGTCGACGTCGGTGCCATTGGAGATCCGCGGCAGCCGCACCACGGCAACCCGCAGCCACTGGGAACCATGTGGCGGCGCGCAACGCCCGACCGCCCCATCGGCGGTGTGCGCCAGGGAGTCCTCAGCATCTAGCCACAAGGCATCGTGAAACGGCAGCACGCCGTAGCTGTGCCGGCCGGTCAGCGCCCGCAACTGCTCCAGTCCCGGTGTGAGCAAGCCGCGATCACCACGGAACTTGTTGATGACAAATCCGGCCACCAACGCCTGGTCAGCAGGTGCCAGCAGGGCCAGGGTGCCGAACAGGTGCGCGAGCACGCCGCCACGGTCGATGTCCCCGACGACCAGCACCGGTAGCTCGGCGGCGCGAGCCAAACCCATATTGGCGATGTCGGTATCTCGTAGATTGATTTCGGTGGGTGATCCGGCGCCCTCGCAGATCACCACATCGTGCTCGGTCCGCAGCGCGGACAGTGCACCGACAACGACATCGAGAAGCTCAGCCTTGCGGTGCCGGTAGGACGCAGCCGACACCGTGCCGTTGACCTGCCCGAGGACCACCACCTGGGCACACCGGTCACTGCCTGGTTTGAGCAGCACTGGGTTGAGCCGCACCCCCGGCTGGATCCCGCACGCCGCGGCCTGCACCGCCTGCGCCCGGCCGATCTCCCCCCCATCGGGAGTCACCACCGAGTTGTTCGACATGTTCTGTGCCTTGAACGGCGCCACCGACACCCCGCGCCGGGCTAACCACCGGCAGATTCCGGCCACCAGCACGCTCTTACCCGCATCCGACGTGGTGCCGGCTACGAGCAGCGCGCCGCGCACCGTCAGCTCATACCGGGCAGGCCGTCGAGGCTGACCGCATTGCGCTCGGCGTGCCAGCGGGCCAGACCGTCAGGCCCCTTGTTGTCCGACCAGGAGTCGAGCACATCACGCTCGGCGCGCAGGTCCATCAGCGGAACGCCGTAGCCGCAGGAGTCGCTGATCCGGTGCACGTCCACCCGTATCACGGCCCTGGTCGCAGGCTGTCGGGCACCGACCGCAACGGCAGCGGCGAAGGGTTCCAGCGCAGCGTCGAATCCAGGTTCGTCGCGCAGCACCACTGTGCCGGTGCCGTGCAACCGGACAATCTTCGGGGGACCGTGGAAGGCACAGAACATCACGCAGATGCGACCGTTCTCACGCAGGTGCGCCACCGTCTCGATCCCGCTGCCGGTGAGATCGGCAAAGCTGAAGGTGTGCTCGTCAAGCACCCGAAAGGTCCCACCGATACCCCTGGGTGAAAGGTTCACCAGCCCATCGGCCGCCAACGGCGCGGTGGCCACGAAGAACACCGGCTGGGCCTCGATCCACCCCACGAGCCGAGGATCGATGCGCTGGTACACCTTGCCCACTGAGTCTCCTTGTCGCAGAGTCTCCTTGTCACAGAGTCTCCTTGCACAGTCACCTCCTGAGCCGGCAGAACATCACGGCAGGGTCAGGATCTCCGCGCCGTCCGTGGTAACCACCAGGGTGTGTTCGAACTGTGCGGTGCGTTGCTTGTCCTTAGTGGTCACCGTCCACCCGTCGGGCCACAGATCGTAGTCGATCACGCCCAGAGTGATCATCGGCTCGATGGTGAACGTCATTCCCGGCTCCAGGACGGTGTCCACGGCTGGCTCGTCGTAATGCAGCACGACCAGACCGCTGTGGAAGGAGCGACCGATGCCATGACCGGTGAAGTCGCGGACCACTCCATACCCGAAGCGATTGGCGTAGGCCTCGATCACCCGCCCGACCACGTTGAGCTGCCGCCCAGCTCGCACCGCACGGATTCCGCGCATCATCGCCTCGTGGGTGCGCTCGACGAGCAACTGATCCTCTTCGGAAACATCACCGGCGAGGAAGGTCGCGTTGGTGTCACCGTGCACGCCGCCGATGAAGGCGGTGACGTCGATGTTGACGATGTCGCCATCCTGGATCACGGTCGAGTCCGGAATCCCGTGGCAGATCACCTCATTCAGCGAGGTGCAGCACGACTTGGGGAAGCCCTTGTACCCCAGCGTTGAGGGATAGGCGCCGTGGTCGAGCAGGAATTCGTGCACCACCCGGTCGATCTCGTTGGTGGTGACGCCGGGCGCGACGGCCCGGCCGCCCTCGGCAAGTGCCTGCGCGGCGATCTTTCCGGCCACCCGCATCGCCTCGATTACCTCAGTCGGCTGCGTCCACGGGTCGGTGCTGGGGGTGGGCGCGGCTTTGCCGACATACTCGGGTCGCCGGATGTAGGCGGGAACGGAACGCATCGGTGTCTGCCGGCCGGGGCACAGCGGGGTTCTCACGGGCATACCCACACTCTAGGCAACCCGGGCCGCGTTAGGCGGCGCCCAGGGTTGACAGGAAACGCTTGGAGACGTCCAGGGCCGGGCCCGAGGAGCCGGCGTCGACGACCAGCGTCGCGAATGCGAGGTCACCGCGGAAGCCCACGAACCAGCCGTGCGCGCCAGTGGAGCTGTACTCCGCCGTCCCGGTCTTGCCGTACAGCTGCCCCTGACTCGCCAAGGTCTTTGCGGTGCCTTGAGTGACCGCCTCGCGCATCATCACCCGCAGCGCGTCGGCGACCTCGCGCGGCACCGGGCCCGCGGGTTCGATCACCGTCCGAGCCGGCATTCCCCTGATCAGCACAGGCGTTTGCAGCTGACCGCCGGCCGCCACGGTAGCGGCCACCAACGCCATGCCGAACGGGCTAGCGAGCACCCTGCCCTGGCCGAACCCGTTTTCCGCGCGCCGCACCGTCGACTCCGAGGGGGGAGCCTGTCCGGTGACCGTCGTGATGCCGGGGACGTCATAGTCGATCCCGATACCCATCTGGTGCGCCGCGTCGGTGAGTGCGCCGGTTCCGAGGCGGGCACTGAGCTGCGCAAACGTGGTGTTGCAGGAGCGGGCAAACGCCGTCCGTAGCGGTACCATGCCCAGATCGAATAGCTGATCGTTGGGCACTCTGCGGTCCCCGATGGTGGTGGTCGCCGGGCAGTCCACCGGCGATTCCAGCGTGACCGCATGGGACTGCAGCGCCGCCGATGCCGTGACGATCTTGAATGTGGAGCCCGGCGGATAACGCCCGGTCAGTGCCAGCGCGCCTTGCGCGTCGGCCGCGCTGTTCTGGGCGACTGCAAGAATCTCCCCGGTGGAGGGCTGGATCGCCACGATCATCGCCGGGTTGGACTCTGCGTCGACAGCTCGTTCTCCGGCGCTTTGCACACCGCGGTCAACGGTGGTGGTCACAGTTGGCACCGGACGGGGCTGTTGCGCAGCCAGCGTTTCGACTTCCTGGCCCATCGTCGTCACCGTGACGATGCGCCACCCGGCGGCTGCCGCGAGCTGTTCTTCGACTGCCGTGCGGATGCCCGGCACCAGCTGGGAGGCGAAGTCCCGGTCCGGTCCCAGCAGCCGCTGCTGGGTGGGAAAGGTCACCCCAGGTAGCTGGTAAATCTGGTCCCGCACTGATTCGTAGTCCTGCTCGCGAAGCACCGCCACGGCGCCCCGCTGCCCTGGCGGCGCCGCGTTGACTCCCGCAATGATCGACTGTTCGGTGATCTCCGGATCGATCCGCGCCAGGGCAGCCGCCAGTCGAGTAGCCACCTCAGGCAGATCCGGGGTTTTGCTGCGGTCCAGCGCGACGGTGACCACGGTCTGCGTGGTGAGCAGTGGTGTCCCGGCCCGATCGAGCACTGGGACCGGCTCAGCCGGCACCTCGCGCAGCATTACCCGTTGCTGCGCGGCGAGCCGCGGATGCAACGCCGCAGGACTCCACCTGACCAACCAACCCTCCGCGGTGTCCGCGGGGATCAGATCAAAGCTGCCGGGATAACTCCACTGCCGGGCCTGACCCAGATCCCAGACGGCAGAAAAGGACGCCGAAGCCGCGTTGTCGCCAGCACGGGTCTGGCCCAGGGTTAGCTGCACACGCTGTGGCTTCAGTTCGTCACGAACCTGTGCGATCAACGCGGTGGCGGCGACCGGGTCGTCGGTGAGCTGCCCCGCCGCGGCATCGTCTCCGCGGTTCACGGCGGCCAAGAATGCAGCCGCTGCGTCACTCGGATCGGACCCGAAGACACCGCAGCCCGCCATCAGTACCGCCGTCAGAGCCACCGGCAGGCAAGCCGTCAGCAGGAGGCGAAGTCGTCGGCGCACGGGGGCGAGTATCCCCCGCGGCGGTTCAGAACAGCACGGTCGCAAAGCAGCCCACCTGAGTGAAGCCGATCTTCCGGTAGGTGGCCCTGGCCGGCTGATTGTAGGCATTGACGTAGAGGCTGGCGATCCGGCCCATCCGCTGCAATCGCGCTACCACAGCCGCGGTCGCGCCCGCCGCCAGGTTCTGCCCACGCCTGTTCGGGTGCACCCACACTCCCTGGAGCTGGCCCACGGTGGCCGACATCACCCCGATCTCGGTTTTGAACACCACCTCATCCCCTTCAAAGCGGGCGAAGGCCCGGCCTGCTGCGATCAGCTCAGCGACTCGGGCCCGGTAACCGGCACCACCGTCGGCCAGCCGAGGATCGACACCCACCTCCTCGGTGAACATCGCCACCGCGGCCGGCAGGTAGAGGTCGATCTCGTCAGTTCGCACCGGCCGTACCAGCGGGTCTGCAGGCACCAGCGGTTGCTTGTCGAGCACCATCAGCGGCTGGTCTGGACGCTCCTCGCGAGCCGGCCCCCAGGATTGCTGCAGCCTTGACCACAGCTGGAGCACCTGATCGGCTGGTCCGACCATCGATGAACAGGATCGGGGCTGGCCAGCCGCGCGGTCGGCGAAGGCCCGGATCGCCGAAGAGCCCCCGCGAAGCGGGACCAGATTGGAACCGGAGAAGCACAGCCCGTCCAGCTCACCATGTGAGTTGTGGCTAAAGCCCCACAGCTCCCCGCCGAGCCGCCACGGATCCAGCCCGCCGCTCTCGATCCGAGCGGCCACCATGCACGACATCACCGGATCGATGGCCAGCGCCGCGCGGACGCCGCGCGCGTCGAGGTCGTCAAACACGCGCGCGCACGCGACTTTCAACACGCCAACTACGGTGCCACAACCAGCAGCCCACAACACCGGCACAGCGCCAC
>JALZCO010000012.1 GCA_030863015.1 Actinomycetota bacterium | reverse complement strand
CACGAGCACGCCGGCCCACAGCAGGGGGGAGTCCAGCGGGAGACCGATCGGGCGCACCGGGCCGGCCGCCCAGGGCACGTCGTACACCGCCGGTTGCCACCAGGCGTTCGGACCCGTGAAGGCCAGCCCGGCCGTCACCGCCACCGCAGCAGCACCGGCCAGGCCGATTACCCGGGTTACCCGGTCGGTGTCCGGCGCGTGGGCGCACCGCAGCAGCACCACCACGGCCACTACCAGGAACGACGCGAACAAGCCGGCCATTGCGCCGAAGTGATGCGACCACTTGGACGGCGTGAGCCACAGCAGGGCCAGCGCGGTGACCACCACTGCGGTCAGCCGAGCAGCCGATGTGCCTGGACCGCCGAGATTCGCCCGGCGGGCCAGGCACAGCCCGATCACCGGCAGCAGCGCCAGCGTGAGCAGGACCGGGATCCGCTTGGTGGCGGTGCCGTCCTGGTCGTGACCCAGCAGGTACCGGTACCGGTCCGGCTCCTGGTACCAGGCCAGCGACGGTCCGAAGTCGGTGTGCCACCGGGTGGCGGTCACCAGGCCGTGCCAGGTCTGGTCGGCGAAGACGACGGTGAGGCCCACCGCGCCGATGCAGCACAGCAGCGTTACGCGTGCCAGCACGTCGGCCCGGCCGCGCGCTGAAGCACCGAGGATTGCGACGATGCGGGGCGCGAAGACCAGGATCGGGGCGGCGACCAACAGCCCGCTCGGGCTGGTCGTGACGGTCAGCCCGGCGATCAGCGCCGCCCAGCCCACCATGGCCGGCTCGCGGGCACGCCACAGCAGCGCCAGCACGCTGGTGACACCTAATGCCACATACGGCTCGGGGCGTACACCGAGGTTGAACGGCAGCCACGCGGCGAGCAGGCACACCGCGGTCAGCAGCCGGATCCGGACGGTACCCGCCACCGCGGGCAGTGCCGCCTCGAGTAGCCCCCGGCTGACCACGAGCCAGGTCACGATGGCCAGCGCGGTGCTGGGCAATCTCAGCCACAGCGGCGCCAGGCTGACCTCGGTCAGCGGTGCGAGCAGCTGCTGGGTGAGCGCGAACGGTGTCTCCGAGGCGTTCCACCAGCGGTAGTAGTTGCCGACGTTGCCGGTCTGCGCGGCGTTGCGGGCGATCGTGGTGGCGAAGCCGTCGTCGTCGGTCAGCGGACCCATGACTGCCCAGCCGGCGAGCACACCGAGCACACCGAGATCGACCCACATCACGGTGCGCCACCGCCATTGGTCGCCCGTGAACAACCGCCAACCGGGGCTGCGCGCCGGTTGGTCGGCTGCGCGCTGGGACAGTAGCCGCAGCGCGACCAGCGCCGCGAGCAGTTGCGCGGCGATGAGCAGCGTCTTCACGGCTGCGGGGCTGGTGGCGAACGGACTGGCGGTGCGGGCGGTGACCGTCATCCCGGCTGCTTGCGCGGGATCGAGGTCGGTGCCGAATATGAACACCTGGGGCACCAGCTCGCCGGCCAACGTGATCGTGCGGGCGTCGCCGCCGGTTCCGATAGTGATCACCGTTGCGGTGGGTCCGGCGTCCACCCGCGTCGTGCAGTCGCTGGCCAGGCCGGCCACCGGGATGGTGCTCACCAGCTGACTGTTCAGCAGCAACCGGGCGGTTCCGGCGCGAGCGACCAGCGCGAGCCCGTCAGCGTGGGAACCGGTGGTCAGCACCGTGGTGGCGCGACCATGGCCTGCGGCGGCGCGGATTGCCGAGCACGGCACGGTCGCGGTCAGCTCTGCCGGTCGGTACGGGGCGAACAACGCGGTAGTCGACACGGCCGGTTGACCAGGAGCGGGCCAGGTCACCGTGGTGTGTTCAGCGTTGACCGCGGCGAACGGCAGGGCTAGCGCGGCCAGCACACCTGTGACCCCAACCAGCAACGCAACCGCGGGGCGTACCACTCGCTCGCCTCCTCCAGCCGCTTGTGGATCAGTCGCCATGCGCGGCTGCATCCACAACGCGGAAGTCAGCGCTGGAGTGCGGCCAGTACCTTGGGTAGCTCGCCGAAGTACACGATGCACAAGCGACGGGTGGTCCGGGTCAGCGCAACGTAGAGGTCGTTGAGCCCGCGCGGTGACTCGGCCAGGATCGCTGCCGGGTCGACCAGCACCACCGCGTCGAACTCCAGGCCCTTGGCCTGGGTGACGGTCAGCACGGTCACCGGCGCATCGAGCTGGTCGCCACTCGCGGTGGGGATCAGCTTGTGAAGCTCGTCCACGCTGGCAGCGGGTCCCAGTACGGCGACCCGGCCGGCGCCCACCGCAGCGGCCTCCTCGGCGACCACCGCGGGCAGCTCCTCGGGCAGAGCGACGGCCTGCACTGCGCGGGGTGCCACGCCCGTTCGACGCACCGGCTGCGGTGGGGTGATGTCGATGTCCAGCGCGGCGAGCACCTCATCGGCCAGCTCCGCGATCTCGGCCGGGTTGCGGTAGTTGATTGTCAGCTGCTCCAGCCGCCACCGCTGCGCCACGTAGGGAC
>JALZCO010000550.1 GCA_030863015.1 Actinomycetota bacterium | reverse complement strand
GTCTTGGGGGACGTTAGGGGACACGATCATCGCCGTCCCGCCGAGAGGATGAAACGCGCCGCCCGGTGTTCGGCCCCCATGCGCCAGGACCGCCGGGTGCGGGGCGACTCATCCACCGTCACCGATCGCGTTCGTTGTGGTGGCACAACCCCGTGAAGATCGGTATCAGGGTCATCCTCTGGTGTGCGCTCTGCGCTGCGGCATCTGCATTGCTGGCCGCAGCCGTCGTGAGCCGGACGTATGACACGCCGGCGGGGGTGAGCCGACGAAGGTGACGGACTGATACAGGGGTGGTGGCGGTAAGCCAGGTCCACTGGTGGCGCTTTCCTTCGGCTGTTTCGTTCGCCGGTAGCGTGACGGTGAGTAGCCTGGCCCCGGTCAGGTCCAGCCGCAGCCGGTGCCCGCTGTTGGCATAGCGCAGCACGACACCGGTGCAGTCTGGGCAGCGCACCACGAGTGCGGGGGCGTCGGCGTAGAGCAAGTGTGCGGCCAGCGGCGCGCTGTTGCCGCACCCGGCGCAGGTGGCCACGGCGACGGTGAGGTCTACGGTGAACAGCTCGGCGAGCGGGCCGGCGGCGGCGTTGGCGTCTAGCCGCCGGTCTGTCGCCTCGTCGGGATCGGTCATCAGGGGCCTCCGGTTGCTCCGAAACGTTCGGTCTTGATTCGCAGGGGGCCGTCCTCTCAGTGTGATATTGCCGCTCTTGACCGCCGTAAGGACCCAGACCGCCGGAGCTGGCTCCCGGTTGCCTTGGCCCTATAGCTGAAGATCGATACGCTAGCGCGGTCGGGTCTTTCGGGAACGAGCGCAGACGATGGCGAGAGGATAGGTTGTGCCGTGATCGCGGCGCGCAGTGACGTTGTGGGAGGGCTCCAAACGGCACTGTTGCGTTAGGGTGAGGGGGGTTCTCGCCATGCATCAAAGTGGTGAGGCGGCCCCTCCGGGGGCTTAGAGAATCGTAACGATCGGGCATCTGAAGGTCTCTGCGGGGCTTCTGGGCGAGCAGGTGGACCAGGGCGGGCGAGCCAATCGCTTAATGCACCAGTGCAGTGCCCACGCCAATCCAAAACTGTTGACGCTTCCTTGTGACTTCGGCCTGGTTGGTTGATCCATTGTTTGCGGAATCCGGTCGAGGTGAGTCCACCAAAGATCAGTATAATTCCTTAACGATGCGCCTCGCGTCCATCGTCACACCGCCGCCGGTGACAATGACCTGGATAGACCCATCGCATCGGCTACGCTAAGTGATGCAGCTCGATAACGCCGAGCCAATCAGCCTCGGTCTTCCACAGAAACAGAAGCAGTGCAACCAGTACAAACCCGGCTTGACCCGACGATCGTCACTACTGTCAGTAGCAACCAAGTCATCACCTTGTCGCTCCACGCGGTCTCCGGCTCTTCCAGCGCCTCAAAGTGACCATGCTGATCACGACATGATGCGTGAGCGCCCCAACCCAGCGTCCATGGCTCTCCCAAATTGGCGTCAATGACCCCGCGGATCAACGATTACCCGCAGCCGGCAGCTGGTTAGACGTTGTGGTCCGTTTCGTGAGACGTCTACACGCTTTCACACTTTTCGGGATGCCTTATTTTGAATAAACGCACCTACTTTCCCGTCGCCGCTATAGCAATCGGGCCGCACACCGATAGCCACGCCTCGAGTCGTCAGCCGGTGAGACGCTGGCGGAGCAGTTGCTTGCCCTTCTCGCCACCCTTACGACTTTCGGCTTGCGCCCGCTTGAACAGCTCAGCCAACTCCGAGTCGCCTTCGCGCTCGGCGTCCTGGATGTAGGTCTCCAAGCGCAGCGTATTGCTCAGACAGGCTTCCGTGAACCAGATCAGGTTGTAGTCCTTGTCCTAGGTTCCGGTCACCTGACCGGTTTCGGTGCTCGACATGGGCCCTCCCTTGTGCTCGGCAGTAGCACGGCTTAGTAGCACGGCTTACCCCGGAAGTCGGCACAGTAGTCATTGAAGGACCGCTGACACTGTTGCATCGGCGGATCACCGCAAGCGGCAGGCTGCGTTGATGCGTCATCGTCCTGCCCGACTGCCCGCTCCTGATGATCCGCCGATGCAACAGTGCCCGGTTGGGCATGTTGGTCGAACACATGTGGAAGGGCGCCGCGGTGGCCGGCACGGTGGCACTGGTGCTCTGGTTCATCGACTCGATGATGTCCCGAGAACAGATGTGGCCATGGCTAGCCGGCCTGTACGAGGTACTGGCCACGCTGTGGACGCTGGCCACGATGGCTGCACCAGTTATAGCCGCGCTCGTTGCGGTCGTTTGGCTGGGGGCGGCTGTGTATGAGGGTCGGGACAGAACCCCTGGCGCGGGGTTTCTGGTGCGTCCGGATCGGGATGACGCCGATTCGTGGGTGGATGAGCGGATGATCTCCCAGGCTTTCGCTCACCTGGGCGTAGCACCATTGGACAAGTTCTTCAAAGACGCAGGGCAGCTCGTCTACACCGTGCCCGCGAGAATGGATGGCAATGGCACCTACGCCCAGGTTCGCCTACCCCTTGGGGTGACGGCAGACATGGTGGCTGACCGGCACGCTCGGCTGGCAGCCAACCTCGGCCGCGCGAAGCTGGAGACCTGGCCCACCGAGGGTGCTGAGGCCGGCCAGCTTGATCTGTGGGTGGCCGACAAGGGCAAGCTCGGCCAGGGCGCCGGGCCGTGGCCACTTTTGCACGACGGTGAGGTGAACATCTTCGACGGGGTGCCGTTTGGGCGCTCGCAGCGTGGCCAGGTGCTGCATGCGCCGATCGTGGAGCGCAACTACCTGATCGGTGGCCAGCCGGGACAGGGCAAGTCCTCGGCTGGGCGCACCCTGTGCCTGGGGTGCGTGCTCGATGCGACCGTTGAGCTGCGGGTGTATGTCTTTGCATCGAATCCGGACTTCGACGCGTTCAGGCCCCGGCTGGCCGCCTACGTCAAGGGCGATGACGACGAGGCCATCGAAGCCGGACTCGGCGAACTGCGGGAGCTGCGCGAGGACGTCACCCGACGCGGCAAGCTCCTCGAACGCCACGGAGCGGCCAAGGTGACCCGCAAACTGGCCAGCAGCGTCAAAGGATTGCACCCGGTGGTGGCCATCTTCGATGAATGCCACGAAATGTTCGAACATGGCGTGTTCGGCGGGGAAGCCGGGTCGCTTGCCATCAAGGTGGTCAAAAAAGCCCGCAAATGCGGCATCACCCTGCTGTTTTGACCCAATCGCCCACCGCTGCGTCCATCCCGAAAGACCTGAGCCGCAACTGTTCGAACGGGGTTGCCTTCGCCGTGGCCGATCAGGTAGCCAACGACGGGCTCCTGGGA
>JALZCO010000137.1 GCA_030863015.1 Actinomycetota bacterium | reverse complement strand
GGCACGCTGCCCGAACGACGAGCCCGATGAGATGTTGACGATCGACCCGGCGCGTTGGGTCCGCATCACCCGTGCCGCCGCGATGCCGCAGTACAGGACGCCGAGCACGTTGACCTCGATGAGTTCGCGCGCGACGTCAACGTCGTCGTCCCAAGGCAACGCGCTGTAGTGGAGTGCAGCATTGTTCACCAGGCCGTCGACCTTGCCGAACTCCGCTAGGCACCGCTCAACGACCCCACGGGCCTGGTCCGGATCGCACACCGATTGGGCGCTGGCCACCGCCCGCCCGCCGCAGCGGCCGATCCGATCTGCGACCGCCTCTGCCAGTTCACCGTCGACGTCGTTGACCACGACGGAGGCTCCGGACCGGGCGGCGTGCAGCGCATAGGCCTCTCCTAGCCCGCGGCCGGCTCCAGTGACCACGATCGCCTTGCCTTCGAGGATGCCCATGGCTACCCGCCTTCGGAGATGACCGGTGCCCGATGACCCGGCGATGCCACCAGTCTCTGGTGGAAAGACACCGGGTGGGCCCGCAGCTCAGCGAAGGGTAAGTGGCCAGCGCCAGGCGGTTGGAGCCGTTTGGCCCAACGGGTACCCTCCGACTAGTCGCACCGGATGCCTCCGGCTAGTACTGCAACGGCAGTTGCTTGACTGATGGTAGATCATCGTTGGCATGGTTGTCGATCTTGCGACGGTGGAGTTGGATCGGTTGCATGCGCGGGTGGCTGGTCGTTTCGCTCGTGCGGAGCCCAGGGCTCGGGTTCGGGAGTATGTGTGCGGGCTGGTCGACGGTGTGGAGCGGAAGAACGGGTGGACTCTGGCGGAACGGGCTGGTGAGCACTCCCCGGATGGGATGCAGCGGTTGTTGCGCTGGGCCGATTGGGACATCGATGGGGTCCGTGATGAGGTGCGCGCCTATGTGGTTGAGCAGCTCGCCGATCCGGGCGGGGTGCTGATTTTGGGTGACACCGGGTTCGTCAAGAAGGGCGTCTGCTCGGCCGGGGTGCAGCGGCAATACTCGGGCACGGCGGGGCGAGTAGAGAACTGTCAGATCGGCACCTTTTTGGCTTACGCCTCGACTCCGCATGCGTTGATCGACCGAGAGTTGTATCTGCCCGAGTCTTGGACCGTGGATCGAGACCGGTGTCGGGCTGCCGGGATACCCGACGAGGTGCAGTTTGCCACCAAACCACGCCACGGGATGGCGATGCTGCAGCGTGCCATCGACGCTGGGGTGCCGTTCTGCTGGGTCACCGCCGACGAGGCTTACGGGCAGGTCAAATATCTACGGGTCTGGCTGCAAAAACAGGACTGCGCCTATGTGCTGGCCACCAAGTGCAATGACACGTTGATCACTGAAGGCGGCGAGCGTCGCGCGAAGGAGCTGGTTGCCGCGCTGCCGGCTCGGGCATGGCAGCGGCTGTCAGTCGGTGCGGGCGCACACGGCCCTCGCGACTACGGCTGGGCGCGGCTGCCGATCGTATCAGCTGGGTGCCCGGACGCGGACACTGGCTGCTGGCCCGACGCAGTCTCGCCGATCCGACCGAGATCGCCTACTACGTCTGCTATGGACCACGTCGATCCACATTGCTTCATCTAGCGCGGATTGCTGGATCGCGTTGGCGGATCGAGAGTGCTTCCAACAAGCCAAAAACGAGGCCGGGCTCGATCACTACCAAGTCCGAAGCTGGCGCGCCTGGCATGCTCACATCACCTTGTCCATGCTCGCGCTGGCCTGGCTGGTTGGGGTCAAAGCCCAACTCACAAAAGGGGAACCGACACCAGCAACCAGCGCATGATCAGCTTTACGGTACCAGAGATCCGCCACTTGCTCAGGCACCTGATCTTGCGACACGCCAACCGGACTGAGCACGTCTGGTCCTGATCGTACTGGCGTCGACGACGTCAATACCAAGCTCGACTCTGCCACTATCGACGACGCGGGTACGCACTCACCTAACTGCCTGCAGTACTAGTCGACGGTCAGCACCAACGGGCCGTCATCAGTCACGGCGATGGAGTGCTCCCAGTGCGCGGCACGGGACCCGTCCACGGTCACCACGGTCCAGCCGTCATCGAGTTCCTTGGTCTTGTCGCTGCCTGCGGTCAGCATCGGTTCGATCGCCAGGGTCATCCCAGTGACCAGGCGGGGACCCCGGCCTGGACGGCCCACATTGGGTAGAAATGGGTCCATGTGCATAGCCGTGCCGATGCCGTGACCGCCATAGTCGGCGACGATCCCGTAGGGCACACCGTGTGCGGTAGCAGCGGCCAGCGCCGCGGTCTCCACCGCATGCGAGATGTCGGTCAGCCTGCCACCCGATCGCGCCGCCGCGATGCCCGCCTCCAACGCGGCCAGGCAGGCCGCAGACAGCCGGCTGTCGGCTTCCTTCACGGTCCCGGCATGCACTGTTATCGCGGCGTCACCGTGCCAGCCATCGAGGATTGCACCGCAGTCGATGGATAGTAGGTCGCCATCATTGAGTACCTGCTCACGACTCGGTATCCCATGCACCACTTGTTCGTTCACCGAGCTGCAGATCGATGCGGGGAATCCGTGGTAGCCCTTGAAGGACGGTACGGCCCCGGCCTCTCGGATTGACTGCTCAGCGAGCTCGTCGAGCTCACCGGTACTTACGCCAGAGTTGGCGTGAATCTCAAGCAGCCGCAGAGTCCGGGCAACCACCGCGCCGGCAGCACGCATCGCCTCGATCTCGCCAGGAGATTTGAGTTCGATACTGGTCCGTCCCCGCAAGCGTCGCACCACAGCACGCACCCCACCTCCGGTCATCGCGCCCGTCACGCCCGGGTTCGCAACGCGTCCAGTGCCCGGCTAGTCACATCAGGTACCGAACCGGTCGCCGGCACGGTGATCAATCGGTCAGCGTAGAAGTCCAGCAGCGGCGCGGTCTGCTCGCGGTACAGCTGCTGGCGGCGCCGGATCACGTCCTCGGTGTCGTC
>JALZCO010000545.1 GCA_030863015.1 Actinomycetota bacterium | reverse complement strand
GTGTCACAGGACCGGCTGGCCGCGGCAGTCTGGGGACAACTGCGGTCTTCCAGCGTCGTTGCCGTCTACATCGGATACCTGCGTCGAAAGCTGGGCGCCGACCGGATCCGCACCGTGCGAGGCGCCGGCTACGCACTCGATGGTTGAGATCCCCGTGCGCGAGCTGGTCAGTGCCGACTACAGGTAAGTGACGTCGGGAGGGAGTAATCGTCAAATCTATTGACCGGTTCGATGCCGTTGGGCGCGTATGACTCTCCCCCTCAAAATGATCATCGACATCTGAAGGCCCGGCTGCGGCCGATGCGCGGCCTGGAACGGCTGCGTTCGGATCGAGCCGATGCCGGATCAGTACAGGTGTGCTTCCACACCGGCGGCTGGAGTTCGGCCAGCCCGCGCATCGCTCCGAAGGAGAACGCCGCGTTGGCCACCACGTCGAGGACCGTCGGCCAGCCGACAGCACCCGGTTTTCGATGCGCTGGTGTGACACGCCGTCGGCGACGTCATAGACGGCCGGTTCCAGCGCCAGATGGTGCTGTTGTGCAGCCGTAGCTCCGACAGCGACGGCGCGCTGCCCGCGGCCAGTACGCCAGTGGGGTCCTCGTCGTGGATCTGGGGCAGCAAATGGCGGGAAGTAGTGCACGTTCTCCTCGAGCAGGTCCAAGACCGAGGTGAACCAACGCTGCCCGCATCATCGGGCGCACTCCCTGGTTGCGCAGCTCGGGCGAGCGGGTGTCGATGGTTTGCTCGGCCGATGGGATGCGGGTTTCGTGCCACAGCGCCCCGACCGAGCAGAAACGGTGAGTTGGCGGCCATGGGCCAGCGCAAAGCGGTCCCCGGCGAGCATCCGGGCCAGCGCATCAAGGCAACGCTGGGTGGTGTAGCCGGTCTCCATCACGGTCGAGTGACCGGCGATCGGTGACAACGGGCCGCCTGCTGTGGCGTTCGCACCCACGGTCGCGGCTGCGACTGGTCGGGATTCGCGCCACCGATGCGAATCGTGAGACGAGGACTGTCGTTACTCCGAGTGGCGTAGCCGTGTGTGTCGGTGATCAAGGAGAGAGCGGGATGACGATCCGATCGGCAGCGAAGCATCGGAGAAGCAGGCCGGCCGGCCGGGTGCAGGTCCGACCCCGGCGGTGGACTGGGATGCTGGTACCGGTGTTGGCGGCCGCGGCCGTGGCTACCACGGTCGGCGGGGCCAGTCCGGCTGTCGCCCAACCCAACCCGAACCAGACCGTGACCATCGGCGGCGATCCGCGAGGGGTGGCGGTCGACGCCGACAACAAGCATGCCTACGTGGCCAGCTTCGCTGACAACGCCGTACGGGTCATCGACACCGACACCCAGAGGGTCGTTGGTTCGGTTGAGGTCGGCGCGGGCCCGCGTGGCCTGGCGGTCGACCCCGACAGCCGGCACGCTTTCGTGACGAACTATCTCGAAAACTCGGTAAGCGTGATCGACACCGCGAACGGGAAGGTGATCCGTGATATACCCGTCGGCGTCAACCCAGTCGCCGTCGCGGTCTTTCCCCGCGATCATTACGCCTTCGTGACCAACTACTACGGCAACACGGTAAGCGTGATCGACAGCAAGAAGCTGGAGATGATCGAAACCGTGCCCGTCGGTGCCAATCCGGATGGGGTTGCCATCGATCCCAAAGGCGAGTTCGCCCTCGTCGCCAACAGTGGCAGCAACACGGTCACCGTGATCAGTATCCGCGAAAAGCGGGTGGTCCGAAACATCATCGTCGGCCGGGCGCCGCAAAAGGTAGCGATCGACCCCGACGGCCGTCACGCCTATGTGACGAACTTCGGCGACCACACCGTGAGTGTGATCAACCTGCCGACTCAGCTCGGTTTGGACGTCTTCAACACCATCCTGCAAGTCAACGACACTATTCCGGTTGGCATCAATCCGCGTGGGCTGGCAGTCGATCGCAGCAGCCGCTTCACCTTTGTGGTCAACGTCGCTGAAGAGACCATGAGTGTGATCGATTCCGAGGCCGGGACAGTGATCGACACCAAGTTTGTCGGTTTCGGTCCGGACGAGGTAGCAGTTGGCCCCGATGGGACCGCGTACGTCACCGCCCGGGGTGACGGCACCGTCACTGTGGTCCGTCCGCCCCGGTAGCTTCTGCGGGTCAGCGGACTGCGTCGAGCATGTGGTACAGCAGTAGTAGCTGGGTGATTGCCAGCGGTTCGCTGCGAGTGCCGTCACCGAGTTGACCCAGCGACGACGGTAGCTCTGTCTCCGTGCCGAGTTCCGCCCAGATCGCCTTCTCCAGCAGCTGGCTCTCTTCGCGAGGCACGTACCCATGTATATGCAGCGCGTCCACCGGCCTGCCATCCTCGTCGCGGACAAGCTTGAGATGCATGGCCCGCCGATCGGACTCGCGGAAGACCCCGGTGAGGTCTGGATGGCGGATCGTCGAGCGCAGGGTCAGCTCGGCTGATAGCGGGGTCTCCGGCGGGTCATGGCGCACGTCGATCGGCGCAAACCTCACCACGATGTCGGCTGCAGAGCGTTGTGGCCGGATGAATTCCTGGGACTCGGGCTCGCGCTTATCAAGTTCGGCCAGTACCTGCTCGGGTTTGTACCCGCGCTTGGTGGTGTCCCGCTTGACCTTCCACTCCCGGCGAATCTGCTCCGGCGGGTCGAGGTACACGGTGATGTCGAAGCAGGCCCGGGCTAGAGGAGTGTGCAGCGGCAGCAAGCCTTCCACGATCACGAACTCGGTAGGGTCGATGAGTTCGGGCCGGGTGAGTTGGCCGGTGTCGTGGTCGTAGACCGGTTTGAGCACCGGCTGACCGGTGGCCAACAGCTGCAAGTGCTGCTCCATGATCTGCACGTAGTTGCAGTCCGGATGCAGTGCCGTGAACGGTAGTCCCTTGCGTTCTTGCCGGTCATAGCGGTGGTAATCGTCTACGCACAGAGAGGTGATGCGGTCGGCACCCAGCGCGTCCACCAGTCCCTTGGTCAGTGTGGTCTTGCCAGCCGCACTGTCCCCGGCGATCGCCAGCATCACCGGGCGCGCACTGCTGGATCCGGCGCGCTCCATCCGCATCAACTTGTCGGGCACGACCCACCTCTTTCTTGAGACACCGACGGCGACCGCGATGTGGCGGGTCGATTCGTAGCATCCCTCCGTAGCGCTGGTGCCTGACAGTAAGCAGCCCCATCTCCTCCCGGCGTCCCCTGCTAGAGGGAATGATGAGGGGATCTGCCGATTACACTCAGCGAATGGAAAGCCAGCCGCTGCGTGTGGTGCTGGTAGACGATCACGAGATGGTGCGCACCGGCCTCAAGGCGATGCTCGCTCGGTTCATCGGGCAGGTCCGAGTGGTCGGCGAGGCTTCGGATGCGGCGACCGCGCGGCGGCTGGTGGCCGCGCTGGATCCTGACATCGTGCTCGCTGACGTCCGGCTGGGTGGGGAGAGCGGGCTGGACCTGTGCCGGAACCTGCGGCAGGACTTTCCGGGTCGCAGGGTTGTACTGCTTACGGTGTATGACGACGAGCAGTACCTGTTTCAGGCCATGCACGCCGGAGCAGCGGGCTACCTGCTCAAGCGGATCGACGGGCCCGAGCTGGTTGAGCAGCTGCAGCGGGTACACGCCGGGGGGGTGGTACTCGACGCTGCGCTCAGCACGCGGGCCGGGGCGTCAGCCGCGCGGCTCAAGGCCGGCGAGTTCTGGCCCGGCGCACACCTCGGCCTCACCCAGCGGGAGAGCGAGGTTCTCTCGCTGATGGTCGCCGGCTCGTCCAACCGCGCCATCGCCACCGCCTTGGTGGTCGGCGAGGAGACGGTCAAGAGCCATGTGCGCGGTATTTATCGCAAGCTAGAAGTGACCGATCGGGCGGCAGCGGTGGCAACCGCGCTGCGGGAGGGCCTGTTCCGCTAGCGCGGAACAGGCTCGTG
>JALZCO010000460.1 GCA_030863015.1 Actinomycetota bacterium | reverse complement strand
GACGTGGACCCGGATGCCGATCTTGATGCGGAGGTGCTGGCGGAGGCGGTTGGCCGCGGGCAGATTGCCGACGAGGCGGGCGGTTCCGTCGCCAGCACAATCCGCACACCACAGTGATCGGGTCGGCGCGCTCCATTTAAGCAGGGGTTCGCTCGCTGCTGTCGCGCAGCGGCGTGAACCTGGCTGATGTCGTCGCGGCTGCCGCGCCGCAATCTCGACGTCCCGGCGCCGAAACCCTCCGCTGGTCCAGCAACCCCTGCAGCTCAGCCCACGACCAGATTACGGCGCCCACGCCGGCGCGGCGCAGCGCGTCGACCCGCTCGGCACGCTCCGCCTTGGGCACGAATGCGACGTTGCCGATCGTCTCGAGGCCCGCGGTTACGGCGGACTGCACGCCGGGCACCGAGTCCTCAATAGCGAGCCCCTGCGAGCCGCTGATGCCGAGTCGTTCGCCGGCGAACAGGTACACCGCCGGGTCCGGCTTGGACCTCGGTGCTGGCAACGAGTCCTCCGCGCTGAAGCGCAACTCAGTGGGAATGAGCGGATCCAACCCGGTGGCGGTGAAGCACGCCGCTAGCCGAGCTGTGGCGCTCGAGCTGACTGCCGCCAGCAGGAACTCCCGGCCCAGTGCCGTCAGCGGCTTGAGGACCGCGGGGTCGGGCCGCAGCACCCGGCCGAGGTGCGCGGTGACGGCCTGCTTCTCCTCCTGTACCCAGCGCTCCAACCGGGCGGCGGTGAGCGCATGCCGGGTGGCGCCGGGCAGATCGGTCGTCACGGTGACCGCGCCGGGGTGCCGCACCGCCAGCGCGGGCTCGACGGGCACGCCGCTGCCGACGGCGAGATCCACTGCGGTGGTGCGGAAGTTCTTACCGGTGGTGGCCAGACGCAGCTCTTCGGGGTCGAACCGCCGGGAGATCCCGAGGCTTGCCACGAACCGGTTGGTCACCTTTGCCGACGCGACGAACGCCGGTTCCTCTGATGGGAAGAGGTTCCCGTCCGCGTCGCACATCAAGACGGTGATCGACTGCAAATCGAGTTCCCGGAACTGCAGCATCTGGTGTCTCCTCCGGTGGCCGAGGCTACGTCGTGCTCACGACGGCCGCGGTAGGAACGCGTGCAGCGTGGAGCGCAGCCCATGCCGGTCGATCGAGCCGATCATGCGCTGCAGCGTCGTCACGAACCACTGGGCCTCGCCGAGGTCACCGAAGACCTCGCGGACGGTGAGCAGCGGGCGTGGATCGTCACCGCCGGCCCGGGCCAGCGCCTGTAAGCGATCCGAGCGGGCGTCTTCCACGGTGATGGGAGCACCGTCGAGGTCGACAGCGCGCAAGTAGCGGAACCAGCCGGCGACGGCGAGGGTCAGCAACTCGGCGGGGCGGTTCCGCGCCAGGGCCTCGCGCAGTGAGGGCAGCAGGTAGGTGGGCACCTTGGTGGAGCCGCGCTGGCAGATGCGGGCGAGTGGGTCCGCAACGGATGGATTGCTGAAGCGGTCTAGCAGCGTGCGCTGGTAGACCGTGAGATCCAGGCCGGGTACCGCCGGTAGCAATGGCGCCACCTCGTCGGCCATCAACCGCTGGACGTACCGGCGCAGCAGCCAGTCGGTCATCGCGCTGTCGGTCCGCCGGTGCCCGGCGAGGTAGCCGAGGTATCCCAGAGCGCTGTGGCTGCCGTTGAGCAGGCGGCTCTTTACAAGCTTGTAGGCGGTGACGTCGTCGACGACCTCCACACCGACCTCTTCCAGCGGTGGGCGCCCGTTGCAGAAGTCGTCCTCGACCACCCACTGGCGGTACGGCTCGGTAACCACCGGCCAGCGGTCAGCGACGCCGAAGGTGCGGGCGACGCTGCCGCGGTCGGTGTCTGAGGTTGAGGGGGTGATGCGGTCGACCATGCTGCTCGGGAAAGTGACGTTGTCGGCGATCCAGCTGGCCAACTCATGGCTGCGGCTGCGGGCGAATGACATAACGGCGGTGCGAGTGACGGCTCCGTTGTTGGTGACGTTGTCGCAGGACAGCACGGTGAACGGGTTCAGCTCGGCCCGGCGTCGCCGGTCCAGGGCCTCGGTGAGGTACCCGAACGCCGTGCTGGGGGAGTGGGGGTCGGCCAGGTCGGCCCGCACGTCGGGGTTCGAAGGGTCGAACTCCCCGGCGTCATTGACGGGGTAACCGGCGCCGGTGACGGTGAGGGTGACCAGTCGGGTGCGCGGGTCAGTGAGCGCATCAAGCACCTGGTCAGGCCCATCCGGAGCGAACAGACAGCGGCCAAGCGCGCCGATGATACGGGCACGCGGCCCGGAGCCGTCGCGTTCGACGACGGTGAACAGGCCGTTCTGCGCAGTCAGAGCGGTGGTCATCCCGCGCGAGCGCAACCCCACTCCGACCACGCCCCACTCAGTGGACAGGCCGCGCTCGGCGATTTCGTCGAGGTACACCGCCTGGTGGGCGCGGTGGAAGCCGCCCACCCCGATGTGCACGACACCACGGCCGAGGGCCGCCCGGTTATAGGTGGGGCCGGGCACACGAGAGGAGTGCACCGGCAGGGTCTCCTCCGACAGCGGCAGCGCGCCCTCACAGCAGCACAAAGTGACGTCGTCCATGGAGTCCCTTCGCGGGCATGAAGATGGAAGTCGGGCTTTCCAGGAAATGGTGTGCCGTCGACAGTCGACGTCATCACTGGTATACCTTCAACCCGCCGCGGCGAAACGTCCAGCTCACAGGCGCACCCAACGCGCCGGGCGCAGCTGGCGCGGGCTTGGCAAAGTGACGTCTCGCAGCGGTTTCGGCACGCCCGGACGGGGAAGCCGGGCCCGTGACGGCGCACCTCCCCCAACACCGCAGCTTCGTGGCTGCGCACGAGCGTGGTGCCGTCGGTAGTTGGTCGGAAGCCGAGGTGCGCGCTAGGTCACGGGTTGGCCACCGGTAATGCCGAGAACCTCACCAGTGATGTAGCTGGATTCCTGAGAGGCGAAGAAGACGTAGACGGGAGCGACCTCGGCGGGCTGTCCTGCCCGGCCCAGTGGGGTCCCCTGTCCGTGAGATGCCACCATGGAGTCGGGCATGGTGGCGGGGATGAGCGGTGTCCAGATCGGTCCCGGTGCGACCGCGTTCACCCGGATACCCTTGTCGGCGAGCATCCCGGCGAGGCCTTTGGTGAAGTTGATGATCCCAGCCTTGGTGGTGGCGTAGTCCAACAGCTCTGGCGAGGGCTGTGACGCCTGGACTGACGAGCTGTTGATGATGCTCGCGCCCGGCTGCATGTGCGGGATTGCCTGTTTACAAATCCAGAACATGGCGTACAGGTTGGTCTTGACGACACGGTCGAACTGCTCGGTCGTGATGTCTTGGATGCCGCCCGTCTGAACCATCTGGTAGGCGGCGTTGTTAACCAGGATGTCGATCCGTCCGAACTCCTGCACCGTCTGGTCGACCAGCCGCTGGCACTGCTCCTCTTCGGCCAGATCACCAGGCACGGTCACGGCCCGACGCCCGGCATCCTGGACAAGCCGCGCTGCCTCCTGCCCGTCTTTCTCCTCGGACGGCAGGTAGGAGATCACTACATCAGCGCCTTCCCGGGCAAATGCGAGCGCCACGGCCCGGCCAATGCCGGAGTCGCCGCCGGTGATCACCGCTACCCGGTCGTTAAGCCGGTGGCTGCCGCGATAGGACTCCTCGCCGTGGTCGGGCTTATCGCCCATCGCGTCGGTCCGGCCCGGGTACTCAATTTGCTCGCCTTCGGTGTCGGGCTGCTCGTACTGCTGGGTCGGATCCTGGACGGTGTACTGGTCATCGGGCATGGCGCCTCTCTTTCCCTGCATCACGGTTTCTTGGCATGGCCGGGTCGGAGGGGACACCGGCTCATGACCTTGCTGGGTGGCAGTTGGACAAGCGATCTCGTCAAGGACGCTGACCGATGCCGGTGATGTACTCGCGCATGCGCATCGAGCCGCTGGTGTCGCGGGCGAGCGGCGGTGTATCCATGCTTGCCCCTTCGCGTAGCCCGTCGAGGAACGCCTGAATCGCGTCGAGCGCGCTGTGGCGAGGTGACCAGCCCAGTTCAGTGCGTGCGCGGGTCACGTCCATGATGGGCAGCCGCAGCACCGCGTCGAACAGGTGCGGTGAGGCGGGCAAGAGGTGCAGGTGCCATGCCGTGGCCAGGGC
>JALZCO010000518.1 GCA_030863015.1 Actinomycetota bacterium | reverse complement strand
GTTAACCATCGCCGGCCGCGACGTCCTAGCCCGCATGCAGCTTGTACAGGGCCTGAGTCACCATTGCACGAGCGCCGGCCTCGCGACCACCGGCTGTGCGCAGATTGTAACTCCGCCGCTGGGTACGGCTCTGCCTGATACGCCCGGTTAGCACACCCCGGCGCCGTACGGGGCGGGCATTACGGCAAATATGTGACTGCCCGGTCGCATCACTGAAGTCGACAGCGTTTCCGCTGCTCAGCGCGATAAGGGCAATCAGGGGACCACCCGGAAGGAGTATCCCCGTGCGTACGGCCCTTGCCCGGTTCGGCGAGTTCACTTAGAGTTTACGATGCCGGTTATGCAATGTGATTAGCCGATTCTGTCCCAATGAACGCGCGTTCATCGGCAGGCTGCCGTGATGGCTGGGCGCATTGTGCGGATCGGTATGAGTTGGAGGACGACGAGTTCGTGAGGTGACATGATGAAAGATGCCGCCCGGACCAACGCCCGAATCCCGCCGAGCGAAGATGAATCGCAGGTGGCCGCCCCTGAGGCTGATGGCCAGCAGGACTTCGGCGACAGCCCGACCGAGATCCGAGAGTCCGACCACTACGTCGATGAGTACGTCACTAGTTTCGTGGAGAAGTGGGACGAGCTGATCGACTGGAGGCGCCGCGCGGAAAGTGAGGGCTCGTTCTTCGTCGACCAGCTCAAGGCCCGAGGCGTCCGCGAAGTGCTCGATGTTGCCACCGGTACCGGTTACCACTCAGTGCGGCTGCTCGAGGCGGGCTTCGATGTGGTCAGCGCCGACGGCAGCCCGCACATGCTGGCCAAGGCGCTTGAGAACGGCCGAGCCTTCGGTGGTTACATCCTGCGCGTCGTGGAGGCCGATTGGCGGTGGCTCAACCGTGATGTGCACGGCACCTACGACGCGATCGTCTGCCTCGGAAACTCGTTCACTCACCTATTCTCCGAGCGTGACCGGCGTAAGACGCTCGCCGAGTTCTACGCGATGCTTAAGCACGACGGCGTGCTGATCATCGACCAACGCAACTATGACAGCGTCCTCGACGGAGGTTTCTCGTCCAAGCAGGCCTACTACTACTGCGGCGAGCAAGTCAAGGCCGAACCGGAGTACATCGATGATGGGCTGGCCCGCTTCCGCTACATCTTCCCGGACGAGTCCGTTTACCACCTCAACATGTTCCCGCTGCGCAAGGACTACATGCGAAGGTTGCTGCGCGAGGTCGGCTTCCAGCGGATCGAGACCTACGGTGACTTCCAATCGACCTACTCAGACGGTGACCCGGACTTCTTCATCCACATCGCGGAGAAGGTCTACCGTTCTGAGGAACAGGCAGTGGATCTGTACTCGAATGCTGTCAACACGGCCCGGAATTACTACAACTCCGACGACGCCGACACCTTCTACGCCGTCGTCTGGGGTGGCGAGGACATCCACGTCGGCATGTACGCCGACGAGTCCGAGGAGATCAGTGCGGCCAGCCGCCGCACCGTTGAGACCATGGCCAACCTGGGCGACTTCAGCCGGGACTCCACCGTGCTCGACCTCGGCGCCGGATACGGAGGAGCCGCTCGTTATCTGGCCCGTACCTACGGGTGCCGGGTTACCTGCCTGAACCTGTCCGAGGTCGAAAACGAGCGCAACCGGCGGATCAACGCCGAGCAGGGATTCGAGGAGTTGATCGAGGTAGTCGACGGCTCGTTCGAGGACGTCCCGTTCCAGGACAACGCCTTCGACATGGTCTGGTCACAGGACTCCCTGCTGCACAGCGGGGATCGGGCGCGGGTGCTGGAGGAGGCGGTGCGGGTGCTCCGACCCGGTGGCCAGATGATCTTCACTGATCCAATGGCCACCGAAAGCGCCGGCAAGGAGGACCTCAAGCCGATTCTGCAACGACTACAGCTCGACACGCTGGCCACCCCGTCATTTTACCGGCGCGAGCTGTTGCGGTTAGGCGTGCGTTCGGTGGAGTTCCACGATCACTCCGAACAGTTACCCCGGCACTACCAGCGCGTATATGACGAACTCGTGCGGCGCAAGGCCGAGCTCGCCGGCCACGTCAGCGACCAGTACTGCACCCGGATGCAGACGGGTTTACAGCACTGGGTGCAGGGTGGCAACGCTGGCAGCCTGGCGTGGGGCATTTTCCATGCGCGTAACTGAGGGTGCTACATCACGGGCGTCGACCAGCGTTGTCGGGTGCGGGTGCTCCCCCAATCGGGGCAGCCTGGGTATCCTTCGAGGGCCGAGTCGACACGCTAGGTATTGCAGCCAGATCCTGACCCCGTTGTCGCGCGCTACGGAGAGGAGAGGGCGCATCCCGGGCGCCTGCACAGATCATGCCTCCAGAGCCGACGTCCGCAGAGCACGACGGTCAGCCGTACCGCACGGAGCTGCCAGGGAGCCGCTCCAAAGCGGGCGCCACCGACGCCCCTAAGTCCGGTTGGCGGGTGACCGACTGGGCGGTGTTCGGAATCGCCGCGGTGATCGCGTGCGGCATTGTGGGGTGGGGTGTCGGCCGGCCTGGTTCCCTCGCCCGGGTCGCCACCTCGGTGCTGCAGTGGCTGGTGAATAACCTCGGTTGGTTGTTCGTGCTCGCCGCCAGCGGCTTCGTGGTGTTTGTGCTGTGGGCGGCGTTGTCTCGCTACGGCAGGATCCCGCTGGGCCGCGACGGCGAGCGGCCTGAGTTCCGCACGGTGTCCTGGGTCGCGATGATGTTCAGTGCGGGAATGGGCATCGGGCTGATGTTTTATGGGGTCAGCGAGCCCCTGACGCACTTTGTCCAGCCACCGCCGGGGGCTGAGCCGGGTCTCGGCACGGCGATGGCCACCACGCTGTTCCACTGGACACTTCATCCTTGGGCGATGTATGCCGTGATGGGGCTTGCGCTGGCTTACGGGACTTACCGGCGCGGCCGGCCGCAGCTGATCAGCGCCGCGTTCTTGCCACTGCTCGGGAGGACCACAGCAGGCCCAGCGGGCAAGGCCATCGACATCATGGCGATCTTCGCCACGCTGTTCGGCTCAGCGGCCTCGCTCGGGCTCGGCGCACTGCAGATCGGCGCTGGGTTTGAGGCCAACGGTTGGCTGTACAGCCCGGGCAATGCCCTGCTGGTGACGATCATCGTAGTGCTCACCGTGGCTTTCATCGTCTCGGCGGTTTCCGGGGTGGCCAAGGGCATCCAGTGGCTGTCCAACACCAACATGGTGCTCGCGGTGGTGCTCGCGGTGTTCGTCTTCGTGGTCGGCCCGACGGTGCTGATCCTCAACGTGGTCCCGACCGCGGTCGGCAACTACTTCCGCGACATGGCCAGCATGTCAGCCCGTACGGCGGCTGCGGGTGGAGACGCGACCAACGAGTGGCTGTCCAGTTGGACGATCTTCTACTGGGCGTGGTGGATTTCTTGGACACCGTTCGTGGGCATGTTCATCGCCCGGATCAGCCGGGGACGGACGATCCGCCAGTTCGTTGCCGGGGTGATCGCGGTGCCCAGCGTGGTGAGCCTCGTGTGGTTCGCCATCTTCGGTGGGGCCGCGATCAACGCGCAGCGCAATGGCATCGATATCGCCGGCCAGGGTGGTGTTGAGGCGCAGCTGTTCGGACTGCTGAACACCTTCCCGCTGGCCGGGGCCGCCAGCGTGCTGGTGATGGTACTGGTCGCGATCTTCTTCGTATCCGGTGCGGATGCTGCCTCGATGGTGCTCGGCACGCTGTCGCAGCGCGGCAACCAGGATCCCCAACGCTGGAATGTGATCTTCTGGGGCGCCGCGACCGGTGCGGTGGCAATAGTCATGCTGCTGGTCGGCGGGGCAACCGCGCTGTCCGGCCTGCAGACGCTCACGATCATCGCGGCCGCTCCGTTCACCCTGCTCATGAT
>JALZCO010000454.1 GCA_030863015.1 Actinomycetota bacterium | reverse complement strand
CCGTTGGCCTCGTCGAAATGCCGGGTCTCCTGCACGATGCCGCCACCGGAGGCCAGCACCGCAGCCTGCCGGCACATCTCGTGGTGCACCGCGCGCTCTACCGAACGTAGCGAGTTGACGTTCTTGGTCTCGGTTCGGGTGCCGAAGACGGACGAGCCGCGCGGCATCAGTGAGACGTTGGCGTCGCAGCGTAGCGACCCTTGATCCATCCGCACATCGGAGACGTCTAGCGCCCGCAACAGGTCACGCAGCGCGGTGACGTAGGCGCGGGCGATCTCCGGGGCTCGAGTCCCCGCCCCGACAATCGGTTTGGTGACGATCTCGATCAGCGGCACGCCGGCGCGGTTGTAGTCCAGCAACGAGTGACTCGCGCCGTGAATACGGCCGGTGGCGCCGCCTACGTGCAGCGATTTGCCGGTGTCCTCTTCCATGTGCGCTCGCTCGATGCCGACGGTGAACGTCGGGCCATCCGCCAGCTGCACCTCCAGCGAGCCGTCCATGGCGATCGGCTCGTCGTACTGGGAGATCTGGAAGTTCTTGGGCATGTCCGGGTAGAAGTAGTTCTTTCGGGCGAACCGACACCATGGAGCGATCGAGCAGTTCAACGCCAGTCCGATCCGCATGACCGACTCCACCGCGACGCGGTTGAGCACCGGAAGCGACCCGGGTAGCCCCAGGCAAGTCGGGCAGACCTGGGTGTTGGGCGGCGCACCGAACACGTTGGCGCAGCCGCAGAACATCTTCGTCGCGGTGGACAGCTCGACGTGCACCTCAAGTCCGAGCACCGGCTCGAAACGATCCAGCACCTCGTCGTAGTTCATCAGTGCAGCGGTCATCGGGCTGCGACCTCCAGATCAGGCACCCGATGTGCCAGCGGGCCACCGTCGGCCGCGTCCCGTGCAACCTCGTAGGCCGCGGCCACCCGGTAGGCGCGGTCGTCGGCCTGCGCGGGCGCCATCACCTGCAAGCCCACCGGTAAACCGTCCTCATCAGACAGTCCAGCCGGAACGGACAGGGCGGCGTTACCCGCCAGGTTGATCGGGACCGTGCACAGGTCTGACAGGTACATCGCCAACGGGTCATCCACCCGTTCGCCGATCGGGAACGCCGTGGTCGGGCTGGTGGGTGACACCAGGACGTCCACCTTTGCAAATGCCGCAGCGAAGTCCCGGATGATCAATGTACGGACCTTCTGAGCCTGGCCGTAATAGGCGTCGTAGTACCCGGCGGACAGCGCGTAGGTACCGAGCATGATGCGGCGCTTGACCTCGGGCCCGAAACCGGCCTCGCGGGTCAGCGACATGACCTCCTCGGCACTGCGACTGCCGTCATCACCGATTCGCAGCCCGTAACGCATGCCGTCGAAGCGAGCCAGGTTCGAGGAGCATTCGCTGGGGGCGATCAGGTAGTAGGCGGGCAAGGCATAGTCGAAAGAGGGGCAGGACACCTCGACGACCTGAGCACCCAGCTCGCGCAGCCGGCTCACCGCGAGCTCGAACGCATGCAGCACCCCGGCTTGGTAACCCTCACCGCGGAACTGGCTGACCACCCCGATCCGGACCCCGGTCAGGTTGCCGGTGGCACCGGCGCGGGCCGCCTGCACCACGGGCGGGACCGGTGCATCGATCGAGGTCGAGTCCAGCGGATCATGCCCACCGATCACCTCGTGCAGCAGTGCGGCGTCGAGCACGGTGCGCGCCACCGGACCACCCTGATCCAGACTGGAGGAGAACGCCACCAGGCCGTAGCGCGAGACACCACCGTAGGTGGGCTTGACCCCGACGGTCCCGGTCAGCGCGCTGGGCTGGCGGATCGAGCCGCCAGTGTCGGTGCCGATCGCCAGTGGTGCCTCGAACGCCGCCACCGCCACCGCCGCCCCACCACCGGATCCGCCCGGGACACGGTCGAGAGCCCACGGGTTGCAGGTGGGGCCATAGGCGGAGTTCTCCGTCGAGGAACCCATGGCGAACTCGTCCATGTTGGTCTTGCCCAGGATCACCACGCCCGCCTCCCGCAACAGGCGGGTGACGGTGGCGTCATACGGCGGGCACCAGCCCTCGAGGATCCGTGAGCCGCAGGTGGTCGGCATGTCCGCGGTGGTGAACACATCCTTGAGCGCCAGCGGCACACCCGCCAGGGGTGAGGTCGGCGGATCCCCGCGCTGCAGCCGGTCATCTACGGCAGCGGCGGCGGCGAGCGCACCCTCGGCGTCGAGGTACAGGAAGGCGTGCACCACGGGCTCCACCGCGGCAATCCGGTCCAGATGCGCTCTGGTCACTTCCACCGCGCTGGTCTCCCGCGTGTGGATGAGGCTGGCCAGGTCGGCGGCCGGCAGCTGGGTCAGCCGGGTCATGACTCATCCAGAATGCGCGGTACCCGGAACCGACCTTCCTCAGCGGCAAAGGCACCTGATAACGCCTGTTGCTGGGTCAGCCCAGGCCGTGGCACATCCTCGCGGAACACATTGGTCAGCCCGACGGCGTGCGAGGTGGGTGGGATATCCGCAGCGGCCACCTCGCTGACGCGGGCGACCGAGCTCAAAATCACCTCGAGCTGGCCGGCGAACAAGTCCAACTCCTGTTCGGTAACGGCCAACCGGGCGAGCCGGGCAAGATGCGCGACCTCGTCACGGGAAATGGTGGGCACGCAGGCTCCTGGAGTGCTCGTGGAGTGCTGACCCGGCGAGTCTAGGCCGCGGCCAAGCACTCGACCTGCACGGGCTGGGCGCTTTATCCCCGATGGGCTGCGCGACGCAATCCCCCGCTCGCTCTGTCACAATCGGCGACCGGCACGCGGCATGGGCGGTCGGAGTTCCGGGAGGACCGGACGGATGAGAGGACCGTAATGAACAGGCACGGCGGCGGATGTCCTTTCTAATCCGAATTCAGCTCCCGGACCGGCCCGGAGCGCTTGGCGCAGTGGCCACTGCCTTGGGGAATGTGGGCTGCGACATCCTCAGCCTGGACGTTGTCGAGCGCAGATCCGGCATTGCCATCGACGACCTCGTCGTGGAACTGCCCTCCGGGCGATTGCCCGATGTGTTGATCACCGCGGCCGAATCGGTCGAGGGAGTCGAGGTCGACGCCGTCCGCCCGTGGGCGGGTGTCCTGGACACTCACCGGGAACTGGAGCTGGTAGAGCAGGTCGCGGCTGATCCCGCCGGTGGTTTGCAGATCTTCACCGACGGGGTGCCTAAGATCATCCGAGCGGGGTGGGCAGTTGTGCTCACTATCAGGCAGGGGCGCACCCACCGGCTCACCGGCTCTTTCGCCGCGCCAGAGACCTTGGCCGCGCAGCTGCCGTGGTGGCCGCTGCGCCGGGCAACCATCCTGGACGGTGAGGACCCTTGGGTTCCCTTGCCCTGGCGAGAGCTGGGTACCGAGCTGGCGGCGACGCCGCTAGGAGGTTCAGAGCGAGTCCTGCTGGTAGGTCGCCCGGGTGGGCCAATGTTCCGCGCTGCCGAGGTCGCCCATTTGGAGCACCTGGCCGGGATCGTCGCGGTCGTGTTGCGCAACGGCAACTGACGGATTGGCGTCACCATCGGTAAAGGCACCAAGGCTGAGCCGTCTCGAGTTCGTCGGTGCGGACCAGGCGCACGGTCAGGCGATCGCTCGTCGGTGGGCATTTTGGTCACTGTCATAGTTGTTCGGGTGCTTCGATGCCAAGCAAGTCAAGGCCGCAAGCAAGGACGCGCGCCGTGAGATCGCACAGCGCCAAGCGAGTGTCGCGTACCTGACCTTGTGCTTTCAGAACCGGGCATCGTTCGTAGAATCCAGTGAACGTCGTGGCCAGAGTGAACAGGTATGCGGCGAGACGATGAAACTGCATGCTCTGCTCGATCTCCAGTATCACCCCTGGAAAATCCAGCAGCGCAAGCGCGAGGGCCCGTTCGGGGGGCGCTGACAGCACGACCCGGTCGATCGCATCGGGCGAGTCGATGCCGGCGCGGCGGAAAATCGATCGGATACGAGCGTGCGCATACTGCAGGTATGGAGCGGTGTTGCCATCGAACGACAGCATTCGATCGTAATCGAGGACATAATCTTTGCCCCGATCAGTGGACAGATCGGCATACTTCAGCGCGCCGATCCCCACCGCACGCGCCACGGTGACTTGTGTTGCCTCGTCAAGGTCGGGATTCTTGTCGACCACGGCTGCGGTCGCGCGAGTCACGGCCTCCTCGATCAGGTCGATCAGCCGGACCGACTCGCCGGCCCGGCTCCGCAACATCTTGCCGTCCTTGCCCAACACAGAGCCGTGCCCGATGTGCTGCGCCCTTGCCGGACAAACCAACCAACCAGCCTCGCGCGCTGCCTGAAACACCATCTCCAAGTGCTGATGCTGCGGCGAGCCGACGACATACAACAGGCGCGTTGCCCCGAGGTCGCGCAACCGGTGCCGGATGGCGGCCAGGTCAGTGGAGGCATACCCATAACCACCGTCGCGCTTTTGCACGATGAGCGGCAACGGTTCGCCATCCCGACCGCTGAAACCGCTCGGGAACACGCACAGCGCACCGTCGCTGTCCTTCGCGACACCCAGACTCACCAACTCGGCGGCCACCGACGCGAGCTCATCGTTATATGCACTCTCGCCCGCGAAATCGTCCACAGTCAGCCGGACTCCGAGCTGTTGATAAACTGCCATGAAGTACTTCTTCGACTCGTCAATCAGCAACCGCCACAGGTGCACGGTTTCTGCATCATTGTTTTGCAGCAGCACGACGCGGTGGCGGGCTCGTTGCCTGAACTCTTCACTGGCGTCGAACTTGATGCGCGCCGCCCGGTAGAAGCCATTCAGATCGCCGATAGACAGCTCGTGGACAGCCTCTTCCTCACCAAGATCCAAGAGGTGCTCGATCAGCATGCCGAATGGCGTGCCCCAATCGCCGATGTGGTTCTGACGGATCACTCGGTGACCGAGCCATTCCAGCAGGCGAACGGCTGCGTCACCGATAATCGTTGATCGCAGGTGACCGGCATGCATCTCTTTCGCGACGTTCGGCGCCGAGTAGTCGACCACCACGGTCTCAGGGTCCGGCGGCGCCACACCGAGCCGGTCGGCGCGCATCATGTCGGTCACGTACTGGGCCAACACGTCGTCACGCAGAGTCAGGTTGATGAATCCAGGTCCGGAGATCTCCACCGATGCGCACAGGTCGTCCAACACGGCGTGTTCCACTACCCGGGTAGCAAGTTCCCGAGGGTTCGACTTCATCCGGCGAGCCGCGGCGAGCACTCCATCGGCCTGGTAGTCGGCATGTTGAGACCGTCGGACCGACGGGTCCGTCCCGGCACCGGCCACGGTCTCGAACGCCTGGGCGAGCCGTTCGCTGAGCAAATCCTCTAAGTACGCCACGGCCACAGCGTAGGACCGCGCAGAGACGACGTTGCTAGCCCGCCAACCGGTTGTGGACTCGCTGAGGGCAGCCGCACTAACGGCCATGGCGGCGCGGCTGGCGCAGCATGCTCATCCCGGCCGCTGCTCCGCCGGTACGACCGCCACCGCCCGGGCAGCATCGGGCCCGTCGGCCAGCAGCACCCGGAACCCGTCCTCGTCGAGCACTGGGACCTTGAGCGCCACGGCCTTGTCGTACTTCGAGCCAGGTGCATCCCCGACGACGACGAAGGCGGTCTTCTTCGACACCGACCCAGCTGCCCGCCCCCCTCGCTCGGCGATCGCTTCGGCCGCCTCGTCCCGGGAGAACCCGTCCAGTGAGCCGGTGACCACGATGGACAGCCCTTCGAGGTGGCGGGAGACCGAGTCATCGAGCTGCTCCGCCATCCGGACCCCAGCGGCGCGCCATTTCGCGATGACCTCGCGGTGCCAGGCCTCCTCGAACCATTCCCGCACCGCCGCTGCGATCGTCGGGCCCACCCCGTCCACCGCAGCGAGAGCCTCTTCATCAGCGCTCTGGATCGCGTCCAGTGAGCGGAACTCACGGGCCAGTGCCTGCGCCGCGGTGGGGCCGACGTGCCGGATCGACAGGGCCACCAGCACTCGCCACAGCGGGCAGTCCTTCACCATCTCAAGGTTGGCCAGCAGTTTGTGCCCGTTGGCGGACAGGTTTCCCGCCTTGGTGCGAAAGAGATCGACCTTCAGCAGCTCGGCCTCATCAAGGGCGAAGATGTCTCCCTCG
Organism: Actinomycetota bacterium; assembly: GCA_030863015.1. Taxonomy (GTDB): domain Bacteria; phylum Actinomycetota; class Actinomycetes; order Mycobacteriales; family Pseudonocardiaceae. The sequence goes on along the minus strand of JALZCO010000454.1, from coordinate 1,428 downwards.
TCTTGCACCACACCCGCAGCCAGCAGGGCCACCGCGGCCTCATAACCAAGCACCTCGATGTCAAAGGCACCGCGGCCCGCGACGTGAAAGATCCGCTCCCGGAGCTGGGCCGGGCAGGAGCGGGCGTTGGGGCACCGAATGTCGACGTCGCCCTCGCGCTGGTGGCGCAGCTCCGTGCCGCACTCCGGGCAGTGCGTCGGCATGATGAACTCGCGCTCGTCACCACTACGCAGGTCCACCACCGGCCCGAGCACCTCGGGAATCACGTCCCCGGCCTTGCGGATCGTCACCGTGTCCCCGATCAAGACCCCCTTGCGGCGCACCTCGTCGGCGTTGTGCAGGGTCGCCAGTGACACCGTGGACCCCGCGACGGTCACCGGTTTCATGAAGGCGAATGGGGTGACTCGTCCAGTGCGCCCGACGTTAACCCGGATGTCCAGCAGCTTGGTGGTCGCTTCCTCGGGTGGGTACTTGAACGCGATCGCCCAGCGCGGCGCCCGCGACGTCGAGCCCAAGCGGCGCTGCGCCCACACCTCGTCGATCTTGACTACCACGCCGTCGATCTCATGCTCCAGGTCGTGGCGGTGCTCGCCCCAGTAGGTGATGTGCTCGATCAGCTCATCGATCGTGGACAGCAACCGGGTGTGCTCGGACACCGGCAGCCCCCAGGCCCGCAACGCCTCGTAGGACTGCGACTGGCGGGCTGGCTCGAACCCGCGCCGCCGGCCCAGACCGTGACAGAGCATCCGAAGCCGACGGGTCGCGGTCACCCGCGGGTCCTTCTGCCGCAGCGAGCCCGCAGCGGAGTTGCGGGGGTTGGCGAAGGCGGCCTTGCCCGCCTCGACGAGCCGAGCGTTGAGTTCAGCGAAATCGGCGAGCCGGAAGAACACCTCCCCACGCACCTCAAGCAGCTCGGGCACCGGATACTCGGTGCCCGAGCGCAGCCGGTCCGGGATGTCGTTGAGAGTGCGCAGGTTGAGCGTGATGTCTTCGCCGGCCCGCCCGTCGCCACGGGTCAGACCGCGGACCAGGCGCCCGTTCTCATAGAGCAGGTTCACCGCCAGCCCGTCGATTTTGAGCTCGGCGAGGTAGTGCACCTCGGCGCCCACCTCGCGAGCGACCCGGTCGGCCCAGGCCCGCAGCGCGTCGACCTCGAAGGCGTTGTCCAGGCTGAGCATCCGTTCGAGGTGGTCGTGCGCCGCGAACTCGGTGCTGAAACCGCCCCCCACCAGCTGCGTCGGTGAGTCCGCTGTGATCAGCGCCGGCCAGCGCTCTTCCAGCGCCTGCAGCCGGCGGAACATCCCGTCGAACTCGGCATCGGAGATAGTCGGGGCGTCCAGCACGTAGTAGCGGAACTGGTGCCCGCGAACCGTCTCGGCGAGCTCGCCGTACTCGGCTCGGACCTCGGCCGGCGGGTCGGTCACAAGT
>JALZCO010000484.1 GCA_030863015.1 Actinomycetota bacterium | reverse complement strand
GAACGTCATAAGGCACCCGGGACCAGTCCGCGGTCATCGCGTCCTCGCTGGACACCGGACGCAGCACCACCGGATGCCCGTAGGTCCGCCCGTCGCCTTGCACGCCGACGCTGCGCACCTGCGCAAGCAGCACCACCGGGCACTGCCAGATGTCTCGGTCCATCCCGGCCGCGGTGAGCTCCTCCCGGGCGATCGCATCGGCGGCACGCAGCGTCTCCAGGTGCGCGGCAGTGACCTCGCCGATAATCCGGATCGCCAGGCCCGGCCCCGGAAACGGCTGGCGGTGCACGATCGTCTCCGGCAGCCCCAGTTCCAGCCCTACCCGGCGCACTTCATCCTTGAACAGCGCTCGCAGCGGTTCAATCAGCTCAAACTGCAGGTCCTCGGGTAGGCCGCCGACGTTGTGATGGCTTTTGATGTTGGCCGTGCCAGCTCCACCGCCGGACTCCACCACGTCCGGGTACAGGGTGCCCTGCACGAGGAAACGGATCTCCTCGCCGTGGCGCCCCGCTTCGGCCTTCAGATCCCGAGCCGCGCCCTCGAAGACCCGGATGAACTCCCGACCGATGATCTTGCGCTTCTGCTCCGGATCAATTACCCCGGCCAGCGCCTCCAGGAACCGGTCCCGGGCGTCGACGGTGATCAACCGGACTCCCGTCGCGGCCACGTAATCCCGTTCCACCTGAGCGCGCTCGCCGGCTCTCAGCAAACCGTGGTCAACGAACACGCAAGTCAGGGCATTTCCGACCGCTTTGTGCACCAGAGCAGCGGCGACCGCGGAGTCCACCCCGCCGGAGAGGCCACAGATCAGCTTGCCGCCCTGGGTCTGGGTCCGGACCGCAGCCACGGTCTCGTCGATGACGTTGGCCGTGGTCCAGCTCGGCCGGATACCAGCGAGGTCGTGCAGGAACCGGCGCAACACCTCCTGGCCATGCGGGGAGTGCACCACCTCGGGGTGGTATTGCACCCCGGCCAGTTGCCGACCGGTGTCCTCGAATGCGGCCACCGGCGCACCCGCCGACCGAGCGGTGACCGCGAACCCCTCTGGCGCGGCGGTGACAGCGTCACCGTGGCTCATCCACACCGGACCGCGCGCGGGCAGCTCGCGATGCAGCACGCCGCCACCCTCGAGCACCTGCAGATCGGTGCGCCCGTACTCCCTGGTGCCGGTCTGCTGTACCGCGCCGCCCAGCGCGTCGGCCATCGCCTGGAAGCCATAGCAGATGCCCAGTACCGGTACGCCGCCCTCGAACAGAGCCGGGTCGATGCGGGGGGCATCCCGGGCGTACACGCTGGCCGGACCACCGGAGAGCACAATCGCCGCCGGCTTGCGTTCGAGGATCTCCGCAGCAGGTGTGGTGTGTGGCACCACCTCGGAATACACCTGAGCCTCACGGACCCGACGAGCGATCAACTGCGCGTACTGCGCCCCGAAGTCGACGACCAGAACTACTCGTGAGTGGGAAACAGTGTCATAGCACTCAATGCCACTCACGAGGCCTCCTGTTGCGCAGCGGGGGGCCATAGCGCGAACGCCCGCTCGGCCAGCGCGGTGATGGTCAGCGCCGGGTTCCCCCCGGCGAAGCGCCGGCCCGCCTCAAGCACACCGACCCGGTAACCCTTCTCGGCCAGCCGCAGCGCGGCGACGCTGCCCCACGAACCCGGATCCGACCACCACCACGTCGTAGTCGACCACGCCCACCACCCAGCGAGTATGCCATCACGACCGCGTGGGCCTCATCACCGATCCGGTGCGGACCACTCCGGTAATGACGCGGCCCACCGGGCCGTAGGCGCCAACCCAGCGAGCAGCACAGCAACCATGGCGATCCCGATCAGGGCCATCTGCAGCGACGTCAGCGACCCCAAACAATCCGAACGCCATGAACGCACTGAGCGCGCGTCTACGTTCAGCCGCCATCTGGATGCTTGCTGTGGTCGCCGGAGCCGGCGTCACTCAAGGCCGGACTGTGAGGCCGACTTTCTGGAACTCTTTGAGCTCCGAGTAACCGGTTTTGGCCATCGCCCGGCGCAGCGCGCCGAACAGGTTCACCTCACCGCCGGGCTGGCAGGATGGCCCGAACAGCAGCGTGTCGATGCTGATCGAACCTTGCGGCACATCAATGACGTGACTGCGCGGTAGTGACGGATGCGCCGCGGCGGCGGTCCAGTACAAACCGTTACCGGGTGCCTCGGCCGCGGTGGCCAGCAGCTCACCAAGCATCACCGCGTCCGCCCCACAGGCGATCGCCTTGGCCACATCGCCGCTGGTGCGCATCCCGCCATCGGCGATCACGTGCACGTACCGTCCACCGGTCTCGTCCAGGTAGTCGCGCCGGGCGGCTGCCGCATCGGCCACCGCGGTGGCCATCGGCACCCCGATGCCCAGTACGTCACCGGTCGAGGTACTCGCACCTGCCCCATGCCCCACGATCACACCAGCAGCTCCGGTGCGCATCAGGTGCATCGCGGTGCGGTAGTCGCCCACTCCCCCGACGATCACCGGGACGTCCATGGACGCGATGAACTCCACGAGGTTGAGCGGCTCGGCAACGCGCGAGACATGCTCGGCCGACACGATGGTGCCCTGTACCACCAGGATCTCGACGCCGGCGGCAAGCAGGTCAGGCGCGAAATCACGGGCATGCTGCGGGCTGACCCGGGCGGCCACTGTCACGTCGGATTTGGCTACCTGGCCAACCGCCTCGGTGAGCAACTCCACCCGGATCGGGGCCGAGTGCCACTGTTGCAACAGCCGCACCGCCGACGCCTCGTCGGCCTCGTCCATCGCGGACGTGAGCGCGAACAGCAACTTGTCGACGTTTGGATGGCGCGCCCACAGCCCCTCGGCATTGAGCACTCCCAGCCCACCGAGCTCACCGATCCGGATCGCCATCGCCGGCGACACGACCGCGTCGGTGGGATGGGTGATCAGCGGGATGTCGAAGCGGTAGGCGTCGATCTGCCAGGTGGTGGACACGTCCCGGGACGAGCGAGTACGCCTCGAGGGCACGATCTCCACATCGTCGAAGGCGTAAGCCCGCCGTGCGGTGCGGCCCATGCCAATCTCCACCAGGTCCCGCATCTCAGCGCACCGCGTAGTTCGGGGCCTCCACCGTCATGGTGATGTCATGCGGGTGGCTCTCCTTGATGCCGGCCGCCGTGATCTGCACCAGCTGCGCGCTCTGCAACGCCGGGATCGTCGCAGCACCGGCGTAACCCATCGCCGCTCTCAGGCCACCGACCAGTTGGTGGGCCACCAACGACAGCGGCCCGCGGAAGGGGACCCGCCCTTCGATGCCCTCGGGTACCAGCTTGTCGTCTGAGAGCACGTCGTCGGCGAAGTAGCGGTCCCTGGAGTACGACCGCCCAACACCGCGCGAGGCCATCGCACCCACCGAACCCATCCCGCGATAGGTCTTGTACTGCTTGCCGTCCACCAGGATCAAATCGCCAGGCGCCTCGGCGGTGCCCCCGAGCAGGCTGCCCAGCATCACGGTGCTGGCACCGGCAACGATGGCCTTGGCGATATCGCCGGAGTATTGGATACCACCGTCACCAATCACCGGAACACCCGCGGGGCGGCACGCCCGGTCTGCCTCGAAGATGGCGCTGACCTGCGGCACGCCCACCCCCGCCACGACCCGGGTGGTGCAGATGGAGCCAGGGCCTACCCCGACCTTGACCGCGTCTGCGCCGGCCTCGACCAGAGCCAACGCCCCAGCCCGAGTGGCGACGTTGCCGCCGATGATGTCCACCGTGCTGCCCAGCTCGGCCTTGAGGGTGCTGATCATCTGCAGCACTCCGCGGGAGTGCCCGTGCGCGGTGTCCACGACGAGCACGTCAACGCCCGCCTCGACGAGCAACGCCGCCCGCTGCTTGGCGCCCTCGCCGACCCCGATAGCAGCTCCCACCAGCAGCCGCCCGTCTGGATCCTTGGTCGCCAGCGGGTACTTCTCGGTCTTCACGAAGTCCTTGACGGTGATCAGCCCGCGCAGCCTGCCGTGCCCGTCGACGATCGGCAGTTTCTCGATCTTGTGTCGACGCAGCAAACCCAGTGCTGCTTCGGCGGTGACACCTACCTGCGCGGTGATCAGCGGTGGTGTGGTCATCACCTCGGTGACCCGCTTGCCGTGGTCGACCTCGAAGCGCATGTCCCGGTTGGTGATGATGCCGACCAGCACCCCGTCGGAGTCTGTGACGGGCACGCCGGAGATTCGATAGCGGGCACACAGCGCGTCCACGTCGGCCAGGGTGTTCTCCGGCAGGCACGTCACCGGGTCAGTCACCATGCCCGCCTCGGACCGCTTGACCACCTCGACCTGGGCGGCTTGTTCCTCGGCCGGCAGATTGCGGTGCAGCACCCCCATCCCACCCTGGCGGGCCATCGCGATGGCCATTCGCGCCTCGGTCACCGTGTCCATCGCCGAGGAGACCAGTGGCACCCGCAAGGTGATGTTGCGGGAAAGCCTGGTCGACGTATCGACCTCCGCGGGTACCACGTCGGATTCGGCAGGCAACAGCAGGACATCGTCGAAGGTCAGACCAAGCAGCGCGAACTTCGACGGGAAGCCGGGCGCGGTGAGCTCGCTGGTCATGCGCGGGGACGACCTTCCTGGCGGTGGCTGAAGTCGGTTGGCGGCCGGGTCGGGTTGACATCTGGAGTGGATGGCCCTCGTATCGGGTCCAATCCATGGTATCCGTCACAGCACCGTTGCCGGGGCCATCTACCGGGAAGGTACGGTGCCAGCCGTGGCGCATGACTCACTCCCCCCTGACCCGTTCGCCGGCGATCCGGAGGACCCGGCGCTGGCGCTGGAGGCGTTGGATGACCCAGGGGACGCCGATGGGGAGCCGCTGGATGACGAGGAGCGGGCGGGGCTGCTCGCTGACCTGAGCGATCTGGCCGTCTACCAGGCCCTGCTGGCGCCTCGTGGACTACGCGGGATCGTCGTGGACTGCCCGGATTGTGCCGAGCAGCACTATCACGATTGGCACCTGCTTCGGGCCAGCCTGCAGCAGCTGCTCGAGGCCGGCCGGATGCGCCCACATGAGCCGGCGTATGACCCGGATCCGACCGGATATGTGAGCTGGGAATACTGCCGAGGATACGTCGACGCAGTCCTCGCTGAAGACGGCGGCTGACCCGCTCAGCCGCCCCCGCCCGGCGGCGCCCCCGGCTCGAAGGGATCGAAGTTTCCGGGGTATGGGGGCGTGGGCGCGCTGGGCGGCTTCACATTTGGTTGAGTTGATGGCTCCTCTGGTTCCGAGGGCGTATTTGGCTCCGGAGGCGGAGGCGGGTTTGGGGCAGGGTTCGGCTCTGGCGCAGGGTTCGGCTCCGGGGCCGGGTATTGATCCGGGCTTGGGTATTGATCCGGGCTTGGGTATTGATCCG
>JALZCO010000477.1 GCA_030863015.1 Actinomycetota bacterium | reverse complement strand
TGGATCCGTCGACGGTCCTGTGGGTCCGGCGTGCGACAGACCAGCCCGGCCTGGATCAGCCGATCGACCATCGCAGAGGTGGCCGGCGGTTTGGTACCTAGGGCCTCGGCCAGTTCGGTGAGGGTGACCGGTGCCAGCGCGCTGATGAAGTGCAGCGCAATCAGCTGTAACAGCGTCATCCCCCGGCCCGCCCAGACAGCGGGGCTGGCGGTGACCATCGCCTGTAGACGGGCAACGAGCCAGTCGATGTCCTCTACCGTCACCACCGCCGTGTTGTGTACCTCCCTCCCACCATTACTGCGGGAAGCGCTGATGCTGGCAAGTGACGCGTCGCTGGGGTCACTTCTCCGCTGTACGCGATCATGACTAGTCGCCATTTAGTCTCCCGGGCCGACACCGACACTTGTCAGCCACCAGACGTGGGGCAACACCGCACTCCGAATCTATACTTCCTCGATCAGAGAGCCCGAACGTACCAGGGGGGCCAACCCGCCGGTAGAGCCACAGCACACGCCGCCCGCTGATCCCGAGGGCGAGAGTGTCACGTCGCGATATTGAAAAGGGTGCGGGAGTCCAGCTTCCGCAGGTAGCCGACAAACCAGCGGGCATCGTCGGTGGTCACCATCGACCCCTCGTCAGTCCCATGAACAGTCGGTACCGAGGTCATGAGGACGAGTGCCCAGGAACCGCTGCCCGTACACCTTGGATGCACCGGACCTAGCAGGTTTTACGCCGGGGCACACATCGTCGGCACCACCGGCAAGTTAGCGGCAAGGCTACCCACGGATAGACATAGCATCAGCTAATCCATGACCAACCGCGATCCGCATGCTGCACGCGCGGCGTAGTCGTACCTCGCGTCGAGTAGCCTCCGCAGCGCGCCAGCGGCCGCCCGGATCCGCTCAGGCCGCCGCGGCGCCGCGGGAGGTCGCCTCATCCAGCGCTTCCAGGTAACCGGCGCGGTAGCCGGTCTGGTTGGGGTGATACGGCCCGACGGATGGGGGCACGCTGGGACCGTTGATCCATGGGTCAACCGAGCACACCCCGTGGCCGGCAAACCGGTTGCGCACATCGACGAAGCTGAATCCGGCCTGCTGGCTGGTGGACTGGATGACGTCGTTGAGAACGTCGGCGCCCTCGTTGAGTTTCTCCCGGCGGGCCTGGTTCGGCACCCGTGGCTCAGCGCACTCCGGCGCAAGGTCAAACAGCCGCGGATAGCCCAGCACGATCACCTGAGCATGCGGCGCGGCGCGGCGGATCTCTGCGTAGGTGCGGGTCAGCCGATCCCGTAGCACGGTCCGCTCGAAAGCCTCCGCCGCGTCGACCGCGGCAAAGCACGTGCGGTCGCTTTCCGCGACCGTGCAGGTCTGCACCACCGGTCCAAATCCCGCGTCGTTACCACCGATGGTGATCGTCACCAGGTCGGTGCCGGGCTGCAAGGCCGAGATCTGGTTGGTCACCACGTCGGCGGTCTTGGCTCCGGAACAGGCCACGAATCCGAAACTGGCTGGCTGGTGCTCGGCTGCCCACAGCGGTGGGTAGGACAGCGGGCTGCGGGCACAGGCCCCGCTTGCCGAGTCGTAGACGCCGGTACCCACTCCAGAGGAGTAGGAATCGCCCAAGGCGACGTAGTCCACCGCGTCGGCAATCGGCGCTTGGCGCAAGCGCCCATCACCGACGTTGACAGCGCGAACGTCGCCATCGAAGGTTGTGGCCTGGTCAGCAGCCGCCGTCGACGTGGTAGCAGTTACCAGGGCGACCACCCCCGCTAGCAGCGCCGCCAGGCGACTTACCGACCTGCGCTGGCCGGTGCGCCGACCCGAGAGGTCCTGACCGACGTGCTGCCCGAGGACCATCCTCGGTAATACCCTGGCCTGCCCCATGAACACCCTCCCCCAGCCTCGGGTTACACAGTATGATCTTGCTGCCCACACACGCCGGCCTGGATACGCCCGGTTGAAGGCACTACGGGGGAAAGATAAGCATCACAAGCTGTAGCTGTCAGTAACCGTCGGCGGCGAGTCGCTGTTTCGCACGCTGCTAGGTCGGCGCTAGGCCCACCGCGGGTGGCGCAGCAGGGCTGGCGCAGCCAGGCGGCACGCGCACGATCGCGGGCGTAGTTACGACCTGAGCTTGGGCCAGGTCTCCAAGGTCCAGGCCATCTCCCAGAAGGAGAGCTCGTAGCGGCTACTCGTGAGAAAGACGTCGCCCATCCTGTCCCGCGACGCACCGGGCAGGTTCGTGCTGATCCGGTCGATCAGCTCGCGTAGCCAGTCAACCAGCGACGTGAACTCGTCAGAGGCATACATGTGGATCCAGCGCGCGTAATATTCGGAATCGGGCAGTCCGCGCTCAGCAAGGCGGCGTCCAATCTCGTTGAACCCCCACATGCAGGGCAGCGCAGCCGCGACGAGTTCGGCGAAGTCACCGACTGTGGCGGTGCGCAGCATGAAATCGGTGTAGCCGCGGGTGGTCGGTGCCATCTCTTCCCGCTCGAGATCTGCCGGGAGAATGCCGAGCTCAGCGGAATAAGAACGATGCAGGTCCATCT
>JALZCO010000465.1 GCA_030863015.1 Actinomycetota bacterium | reverse complement strand
GAACGTGCCGGTCCGGTCGGACGCACGGTGTTCGGCCGTCGCGGGTACAGCGGGAACGGGGCCGATGTCACCGGTGGCGATTCCGCGCAGGCCGGGGTGGCGGCCCGCGGGCTGCGGTCGACTCCGTTCCAGGGCTGGCAGAACACTCCGGCGCTGTCGCTGGACGTCGGGGACCGGGTCACCCACGACAAGTACGGCCTGGGCACCGTGGTAGCCACCGACGGCAGCGGCCCGCGGGCCACCGCCACCATCGACTTCGGTTCCGCCGGGAAGGTCCGGCTGATGCTCATCGGCGGGGTGCCCCTGACAAAGCTGTAGTTTGGTGCCCTTCAAGTACCGCCAACCCCGCGCTGCGGCGTCTTTAACCACCGCCAACCCCTTACGTTCACCCGGTCATTGAGCCGCCACAGCACGGCATCTCTGACAGCGCGGCGAGCTGCTCATAGCCACGGAGCCGACGGGTGATAGCCGTCCCGGGCCGAGACCTCTTGGTTGCAGACCTCATCACAGCAACGCCCTCGGCTCCGGCCCCTTCGCCAGGCCAGATAATCGCCACGGCCGCCGCTGAGCAGGCTCTAGCGCTCAGCGATTGTCAGGGCCACCGGCTAGGCTTCGAACATACGTTCGAGTAGAATGCTGGGGGTGCGGAATGGACGAGGGGTTGCGCAGAGTTCTACGGCAGCGCGTGGAGGCGTATCTGCGCGATGCCGAGCGGTTGCTCCGTGGAGCCGAGCCAGGAGCCGCCTGGCCAGCAGTGCGGGCTCGGCTGCTGCCCCTTGCTACGGCCTGGCGGACCCTACTGGCAGAGCATGTTCCCGGTCGCCGCGGACGCTGCCGGCACTGCGACCGGGCCTTTCGGCCACTGCGCAGCCAGCGCCCGCTGTGCTCGGTGTGGCGCACCGCGCACGCTCACTTGGGTGGTGGGTGGCCCTCGGATGCCGGTTAGTGATCATGCAAGCACCACGGTCAGAAGTCCACGCCGTTGTTGCGCAGCCACACGATCGGATTGATCTTCCGGCCAGCCGCGTTCCACACCTCGAAGTGCAGGTGCGGTCCGGTCGAGTTGCCCCGGTTTCCCACCTCGGCGATCTTCTGGCCGGCCCGGACCTTCTGGCCCTCCTTGACCAGCGAGCGATTGATGTGCCCGTAGACGGTGATCGTGCCGTCGGTGTGCCGCAGGCGGACCCAGAGGCCGAAACCGCTAGCGGGGCCGGACTCCGCAACCACGCCGTCGGCGGCGGCGAGGATCGGTGTCCCGATGGAGTTAGCGACGTCGATACCCCAGTGGAAAACACCCCACCTGGCACCGTATCCAGAGGTGAGGGTTCCCTTAGCTGGCGCACTGAACCGGATCCGGCTGGCCTCCGCCTCGCGGGCGACGCGCTGATCCACCAGACGTTGCCCCTTGGCCATCGCCTGCACGGCCTCGACCGCGGCGGGCTCCGTGGGCCGGGTTAAGGGCAGGTACTCCGGTAGTGCTGCGGGTCCGCCGATGCCTGTCAGCGATGAGGCGTTGCGCGCAGACGTCAGCAAGGTGGCATCGTCGGAGATCACTGCGGTCGGGTTGTCGATTGTCTGGCCCGCGGCAACAAAGGCACCAGCGGCGACGGCTGCTACGACCACCCGGCCGCGCACGGCAGGCGACGGTGCTGTGAAGCGGTGCGCCGCCCGGGTAACCGAGGGGCCGGGACGTGGCGCCGCCTCTTGTACCGGGGATGGTCGTTGGCCGCCTGGGGAGCGGTGTCGAGCCAAGACCTGCCTTCCGTTCGGAAGTTTGTACTGGCACCGATCCGGGAACCCCGAGGAAGTAGCGGGTGACCCGGCTCGCAGCTGTAATCGGACCGTGACCGTGGAGCGGGGGGAAGGTAACGAAGGGCGACGGCGACGAGCAAGCCGCCGTTCCGCAATACGTTCGGCTGTATCGGCCAGCGTTGGTTCTCGCGCGCCGTGCGGTCGATCCACCGGACCCACTGGTGGCTCAGGGGATTGGATCGGAGTACAACGACGACCCGGTTAGCGGCAGCCGGCGGGTGCTGGTAGGCCTAGCCGGAAGCTAGCCTTGGGTAAATGAGCGGACGTATCCGGGTGGTCGTCGCCAAACCGGGACTTGACGGGCACGACCGGGGCGCCAAGGTCGTCGCACGTGCCCTGCGTGATGCCGGTATGGAGGTGGTGTACACCGGACTGCACCAGACCCCGGAACAGATCGTGGAGACCGCGCTGCAAGAGGACGCCGACGCGGTGGGGCTCTCGGTGCTCTCTGGTGCCCACATGACACTGTTCGCTCGGGTCATCGAGTTGCTACAGAGCAAGGGCGCCGCCGACGTGCTCATCTTCGGTGGGGGAATCATTCCCGATGAAGACATCCCAAAGCTCACCGAACTCGGGGTGGCCAAGGTGTTCACCCCTGGTGCCACCACGCACGAGATCGTCCACTGGTTGCGGGCGGCGTTGGCTGCGCCGGTGGAGTGATCTCTATCCCTGGTGCCAGCGGGCCGCTGCCAGCTGCGGCTGGATAGGGTCAGGCGGTCCGTCGGCCGGCCGAGCCACATCCTGGAGACCCGCGTGGACCTGTACGAGTACCAGGCGAAGGATCTGTTACAAGCCCATGGGGTCCCGGTACTTCCCGGCCGCGTCGCCACCACCAGCGCGCAGGCCCGAGCCGCCGCCGCAGAGCTGGGCGGCACCGTTGTCGTCAAGGCGCAGGTGAAAACCGGAGGCCGCGGCAAGGCGGGTGGCGTGAAGCTGGCCAGGACACCGGACGAGGCGCAAAAGCATGCGGCCGCCATCCTGAACATGGACATCAAAGGTCACCGGGTGCACCGCGTGCTGGTCACGGCTGCATCGGACATCGTCGAGGAGTACTACCTCTCTTTCC
>JALZCO010000458.1 GCA_030863015.1 Actinomycetota bacterium | reverse complement strand
GTTACCAACCCAGCACAGGGTGTGGCAAATCGTCGAGGTTTCGGCCGCGACGATCGTGCTTGTCGTAGCTGTCGTAGCGACAGCCACCAGCGCGGTCGATCGAGACCACCAGCTTGACAACCGCGGTAGCGCCTCGCGTTATCGTTTCCGCGCGGTGGCGGCTGCCGGTGCGCTGGTACTGATCGCAACCGCCCTTGGCTGCTTTTGGATGGTCGACCCGACTGCTCAGTCATCGATCGCGCCCGCCGTGGTGAATGCCACCAGGGCTGTCCTGGCCATTCAAGCCATCCTGTTGATCGGGCTTGTGATCACGGTCTGGCTGCTACGCAGGTCCGACGAGTCTCAGCGCGCAGGTGACTGGCAGCCGTTTCTCGGTGGGTGGTTAACCCCACTGGTGTGCCTGCTCTCGGTGCTGCTTGGCGGGCTACTCTCAGCGGCAACCAACCTCGCTGTCGCGCGACTGTTCGGTCAGCCCGACGGAGTGCACCTGTCGGCCGAGAGGCCAACGTCGTCAACGTTGTTCGTGCCCGACGAGGCGTTCGCGTTCGCGATCGGCATGGTCGCTACCCTGCCGGCATTGTTGATCGCCGGGTTGGTGCTGTGGCGTACCTATGGACGCAAACTCCGCCAGTTCACCGAAGGCGATGATCAGGTCCGTGCCTGGTACCCCGAGTCAGAGCAAGCGCCCGGCGATGCCGTGAATCAGGTCGCTAGGGCATGGGCGATCGCCTCGCTGACCGATCGTGTGGACGTGCTCGTCGCGATCGTGGGGCTTGGCTGGGCCGTCGGTGTCACCGCGGTGGAGGTGGCGGCGCTCCTGGCGCTTCCCCAGGTGGTCGCCTTGGGTGGCGTGGTCGACGTTCTGGTGACCTTCGGCGTTGGCGTGAGCGCCGTGACCGCGATTGCCCTGGTGGGCATGCTGCGCTCGACCTACGCCAACTCCGGGCGGAGGCGTGCGGTCGGTGCCCTATGGGATGTGGCCACCTTCTGGCCACGAGCCATCCATCCACTTGCGCCGCCCTGCTACGCCGAACGGGCCATCCCCGAGATCGTCGATCGAGTCGTGCTGCTCACAGGCCAGCGATCAGACCACCTCGCCCAGCCATCTACCCAGCTGCAGCCCCCACCCACGGTGTACCCGAGCCCGGTGCTGATCACTGGCTACAGCCAGGGATCACTGATCGCGCCAGCCGTCGTCGCGCAGCTGCCGCCCAGAACGCTTGACAAGGTCGCGCTGCTAACCCTGGCCTGCCCCTTCCGTCGGCTATACGGGCGCGCATTCCCAGCCTATTTCAGCCACGAATATGCGGCCGAGCTTAATGCACTGCTGATGAACGGCAGCGCTCCCGAATCCGATAGTGCACAAGCCATGCGCACGGGAAAATGGGTAAATGTCGTCCGACCCACCGATTATATCGGATCCTGGATTCTTTCCCCACCAGAGGCACCCGGTCAACAGGTGCACCAGCAGACCATAGACGTGGCCTGCTTAGATCCACCATCACTTTGTCCCGGACCTGGCGGTGCCCTAGCCCCTATCCATTACCACTCTGACTGGTGGCAAGACCCACTCCCACGCATCTATGCTGACCGACTGATGAAGCAACTCAAAAGCAGCTAAGGCTAGTGATGCGAGGCTCGGATTTCGTCCGGCGCTAGTGACGACATCCGATGAAGTCTCTTACGCCGATCAGACACCTAGTGGCTTTTATCCGGTCCCGGCCGGCTCGGACTTCATGGGTTGCTGCACTTTGCTGCTGAACCGGGTATCCCGCTCCCAAAAACCTCGGCAGGCCGTGTGCGATCCTCTGGGGCAAGGGAGTGAGTGCATTGATGTGGTGGTGGAGCTGGCCGCTTCAACACGGATACGTATTCATCGGTCCAACCGGACGATCTATCGACCTCAGAGCCGACAACCGCGAGTGGGCAAAGCTACTCAAGCAAATCGCCGTAGAGAAGTCGCGGCTCCACGACGCCCGGCACACCGCCGCCACCGTCCTGCTCGTTCCGGTCATCAACCAACGAGCACCGCACTCGGTATTCCCGCGCCGAGCCCGCCAACACCCTTCAAAGGGCTTACGCAGCGGACTCCCACGCGATGGGGATTCTCGGCAAGCGGCCCGCTGCTGAGCCTGCGTGTCGGTAAGCAGCTCCAGGGTCGCCTTAATGGACTCGAGATCCTCCGCAGCGAGCAGCACGACGTACTCCCGCCCGTTGCGGG
>JALZCO010000449.1 GCA_030863015.1 Actinomycetota bacterium | reverse complement strand
GCCGCGGCACTCTCCCAGGCCGTCACCGGGTCGTCACCGAGCTGATCGCCATCGAAGCGGTCGCCGACGTCCTCGACCGTGGCACCGTCGAGCAGCAGCGGCACCCACAGCTGCTCGGTGACCAGGTGATCGACCAGAGCCCGCACGTCCCACTCCGTGCACGGGGTTGGGTTGCGCCATTGGTCTAGCCGGATGACCCGCACCCGGCGATCGAATTCGTTCACCGCGCAAGCGAACCGGGACAGCGTCATCATTGCCATGGTGCGCGACGAGCTCCGCATGTGCACATCCACCCCCGCCCCGCCTTCCCCGGTCAGCGGTAACCATGCGGAAAGATCTGCTCGTGAGCCGGATGCGGCCACTCGGGCGTCGGCGATCGCCACGGCCCAGACGGCTCGACCGGTGGCCAGCTCAAGCCAGGTCCTCGGATCGGTCTCCACCACGTTGGGTGGGGTACCCCGGGTGTGTCTCGGTCCGGGGACGCACTGCACGGCAGCGAAGGGCGGCACCCGCACTTCCACCGTGCGGCCCGCAGCCACCTGCGCCAGGGTGCGCAAGCTGAGCCGGACAGCCTTCGCCAGCTCGGCGCGCCCAGGCTGCGGCCCGTCCCCATCAAGCCAAGCCCCGACCGCTTCCCATAACTCATCCGGATCGACTGTCATCACTCTCCACGCGGTAACGCGCTGTTCAGAGGCCGAACAGGGCGGGCAGGGTGCCTTCCCAGGCAGCGCGCAGGTCGTCCAGGCTGAGTGCGGCAACGTCAACGATGTCCAGCACGGCTTGGGCGTGGACCTCACCGAGCCGGGTCACCGACACCTTGTAGTCCGTGCACAGGCGCGCGACACGGCGAGCATGTGAGCCGGACACGCCGAGCAGGACGCGGCCGGCGGACTCAGCGAACAGGGCAACGAACGGATCGAGCTGGGCGGGTAGCTCGATCCGGGCACCGTGGTTGCTCAGCAGGGCCGCTTCCACCAGCGCCTGCGCGAGACCGCCGTCGGACAGGTCGTGCGCCCCGCTGACGAGGCCGTCGCGGGAGGCGGCGGCCAGCACCTCGCCGATTGCCTGCTCGCGCGCCAGATCCACCGCAGGTGGGCGACCGCCCAGATGCCCGTGCACTTCGTGTGCCCATTCACTACCGCCGAACTCGTCACGGGTGTCGCCGAGCAGCCACACCTCGTCACCGGGATTACCCAGAGCGGTGCGGATCCGGCGGCGCACATCGTCGACCACGCCGAGCACGCCCACCACCGGGGTGGGCAGGATCGCGGTGTCCGCGGTCTGGTTGTAGAAACTCACGTTCCCGCCGGTGACCGGGATGCCGAGGGCAGCGCAACCGTCGGCCAGACCGCGGACCGCCTGCTGGAACTGCCACATCACGCCAGGATCGGTGGGTGCGCCGAAATTGAGGCAGTTCGTCACCGCTACCGGCGTGGCGCCGGTGACCGCGACGTTGCGATAGGCCTCGGCCAGTGCGAGCTGGGTGCCGGCGTAAGGGTCCAGCAGGCAGTACCGGCCGTTGCCGTCGGTTGCCACCGCCACCCCGCGCTGCGTGGTCTCGTCGATGCGCACCATGCCGGCGTCGCTGGGTTGCGCGAGCACCGTGCCGCCGCGCACGTAACGGTCGTACTGGTCGGTTACCCACGCCCGCGAACACAACCCCGGGCTGGCCACCATTCGCAGCAGCGTCGCCTTCAATTCGTCCGGTGTGGATGGTCGGGCCAAAGCATCCGGGTCCGACGCCTGCAGAGCGTCCTGAGTGGGCGGCCGCTGCACCGGCCGGTGATACACCGGCCCCTCGTGCGCGACGGTGCGCGGTGGCACATCCACCACCGTCTCGCCGTGCCAGGTGATCACCAGGCGGTCGCCCTCGGTGACCTCACCGATCACCGTCGCGATGATGTCCCATTTCTGGCACACCGCCATGAAGGCGTCCACATCGGAGGGACGCACCACAGCACACATCCGCTCCTGAGACTCGCTGGACAGGACCTCGGCCGGCGTCATGTCCGGCGCCCGCAACGGCACCGCGTCAAGCTCTACTCGCATGCCGCCGTCACCGGCACTGGCCAGCTCACTCGTCGCGCAGGACAACCCCGCCCCACCGAGATCCTGGATACCGGCCACCAGGCCGGCCTTGAAAAGCTCCACGCAGCATTCGATGAGCACCTTCTCGGTGAATGGATCACCCACCTGAACGCTGGGCAGCTTCTTTCTTCCCGCACCGTGATCGCCGGCGTTGGCGCTGAAGCTCTCACTGGCCAGCACCGAGACCCCGCCGATGCCGTCCAGACCGGTGCGCGCGCCGAACAGAATGATCTTGTTACCGGTGCCGCTGGCGTGTGCCAGGTGCAGGTCGGCGACCCGCATCGCTCCCACGCACAACGCATTAACCAGTGGATTACCCGCGTAGGATGGGTCGAAAGCCACCTCGCCACCGATGTTCGGCAAGCCAAGGCTGTTGCCGTAACCCCCGATCCCGGCGACGACCCCGGGCAGTACCCGCTTCGTGTCGGCGGCGCCAGCCGGGCCGAATCGCAGCGGGTCGGCCACCGCGATCGGCCGGGCGCCCATCGCCATGATGTCGCGCACGATCCCACCGACACCGGTCGCTGCTCCTTGATAGGGCTCCACATAGGACGGGTGATTGTGCGATTCGACCTTGAAAGTCACCGCCCAGCCGTCCCCGACCTCGACCACACCGGCGTTCTCGCCGATGCCGGCAAGCATCCGTTGCCGCATCGCCGCGGTGGTCGTCTCGCCGAAATAGCGCAGGTGCACCTTGGAGGACTTGTAGGAGCAGTGCTCGCTCCACATCACCGAGTACATCGCCAGTTCGGCCTCGGTGGGCCGGCGCCCGAGAATCTCCCGGATCCGCGCGTACTCGTCGTCGGCGAGTCCGAGCTCCCGGTAAGGCTGGGGATGCTCAGGGCTGGCAGCAGCGTGCTGCACCGAGTCGATACTGGGATTGCCCACCCTGTGAGAGTATTCGTTGCCATCTGGCGCCGAATGGCGGTTACCGACCCGCATGCGGAGCGCTATTCCGAGCCGAACGGCGATGTGGGGCGTCTGGGTTAGACCGCACAGCGCAGTGCTGCGTCGACGGCCGAGCGGAACAGGTCCAGACCGTCAGCGGATGGACCGGTGAGCGGGTCGATCGCGTGCTCGGGATGCGGCATCAGCCCGACTATCCGGCCATCCGCCGAGGCGATCCCGGCGATGCCATTCGCCGCACCGTTCGGGTTGGCGCCGAGGTAGCGAAACACCACCCGGCCGTCGCACTCAAGCTGGGTCAACGTCGACGCATCGGCCACATACCGACCTTCCATGGACTTCAGTGGCACCAGGATCTCGGTGCCTGGCGGGTACCGGCCGGTCCAGGCCGTCGCGCTGCTCTCCACCCGCAGCCGCAGATCACGGCAGACGAAGTGCAGTCCAACGTTGCGGACCAGCGCGCCGGGCAGCAGCCCTGCCTCGCACAGGATCTGGAAACCATTGCAGATGCCCAAGACCGGCGTGCCGCGACTGGCTGCGTTGATCAAGGCTCGCAGCACCGGCTGGTGTGCGGCGATCGCGCCGGCGCGCAGGTAATCGCCGTAGGAAAACCCGCCGGGCACCACGACGGCGTCCACGCCGCGCAGGTCGTCATCGGCATGCCACAGCGATACCGCCTCGGCACCAGCGTGACGCACTGCACGGGCAGCATCGACGTCGTCGAGCGTGCCCGGGAAGGTGATGACACCGATCCGGCAGGACGCCATGCTCACAGTCTCCGCACCGTCCACTCTTCAATCACCGGGTTGGCGAGCAGTTCACCCGCCATCCGGTGCAGATCTGCGTCGTCGAGGGTGTCCGCGACGTCCAGCTCGAAGTGCTTACCCTGTCGAACGTCCTGCACCCCTTCGAAGCCCAGTCGGGGCAAGGCTCGTGCGATCGCCTGACCCTGCGGGTCAAGGATTTCCGGTTTCAAGACTACGTCGACGACCACTCGTGCCACGTCACCGAGGCTACCGGGACTCCGGGAAGCCATGGCACCGTTTCGGTCGAGGGTCGAGCTGCTCGCCGCGTGGCAGGCTGACAGCTGACCCTCAAGGAGGTGACCACCCATGCAGATCGTGCACCTGGGGCAGTCTTGCGTGCTGACCGAGATCGGGGCAGCTCGGCTGTTGCTTGACCCCGGGGTCTACTCAACCGGCTTCGAGGAACTCGGCGGACTTGACGCGATTCTGGTGACCCATCAGCATCCCGATCACCTCGACCTCGACCGGCTGCCTGCCCTCCTGGCCGCCAACCCAGCGGCGCAGTTGCTTGTCGACGTCGGCTCGGCGGAGCCGCTGGCGGAGGCGGGCATTGCGCACCGGGTCGTGAGTCCTGGCGAACAGTTGGAGCTAGCCGGCGTGACGGTCGAGGTGATCGGCGGTGACCACCGCGTGATCCATCCGGACATCCCGGTGATCCCGAACAATGGCTACCTCATCGACGGTGGAGCAGGCACGATCCTGCATCCTGGGGACTCCTTCACGGTGGTCAATCGCGATGTCGACGTGTTGCTGTTGCCTACCGCGGCACCGTGGCTCAAGGTTTCCGAGGCGGTGGACTACCTCCGTGCGGTCGATCCTGGGCTGGCGGTGCCGATCCACCAGGCCATCCTT
>JALZCO010000448.1 GCA_030863015.1 Actinomycetota bacterium | reverse complement strand
GGGATGGGTGGCTCGTCGCTGGCCCCGGAGGTCATGTGTGCCACTGACAAGGTGGCGCTGACGGTGCTGGACACCACTGATCCGGGGCAGGTAGCCGATGCGCTGGCCGGGGACCTGGAGCGCACCGTGCTCGTGGTGTCGTCGAAATCGGGCTCCACGGTGGAGACCGACTGCCACCGTCGGGTGTTCGCCGCCGCCTTCGCCGCTGCCGGGCTGGATCCGGCGGCGCATCTGGTGGTGGTGACCGACCCGGGTTCGCCGCTGCAGCAGATCGCCGACGCCGACGGCTACCGCGCGGTGATCACCGCCGACCCGGACGTGGGCGGGCGCTACTCGGCGCTGACCGCTTTCGGCCTGGTGCCGGCCGGCCTGGCGGGGGTGGACATTGCGAACCTGTTGGACGATGCGGCGCAGGTGGCGCCGATACTGGCCGTTGACGACCCGGCGAACCCAGCGCTGCGGTTGGCCACCGCACTGGCTGGCGGGCATGCCGCCGGCGCCGACAAGGTGGTGCTTGCGGACACCGGTTCAGGGATCGTCGGCTTCGGTGACTGGGCCGAGCAACTCATCGCCGAATCCACCGGCAAGGACGGCACCGGGCTGCTGCCGGTGGTGGTGGAGGGCCCCTCCGCGCCGGGTTTCGCGGACGCCGGACCCGACGCCATCCCGGTGGTGACCGGTCCAGGGGTCGAGGCCGCCGCAGTCTCCGTCACCGGGACCTTGGGTGAGCAGTTCTTGCTCTGGGAGCACGCCACCGCGGTGGTCGGCAGGCTGCTGGCAATCAACCCGTTCGACCAGCCCGACGTGGAGGCCGCGAAGATCGCCGCCCGGGCTGCACTCCACGGCGCTATCGGGCCCACCGTCGAGTCCGCCTTCGTCGACGGTGACGTGGCGGTGCACCCCGTCGGCGGCTGGCTGCCGGCCGGCGCCGCCACCCTGCGCGACGCGGTGGCGGCCCTGGTCGCCGCCACTCCGCAGGGCGGCTTCCTCGCGGTGCAGGCGTATCTGGACCGCATCGCCGACGCCTCCGCTGCAGTGCTGAGAACCGAGCTCGCTCGCCGCACCCGCGTGCAGACCACCTTCGGCTGGGGACCTCGGTTCCTGCACTCGACCGGCCAGTACCACAAGGGCGGTCATCCGAACGGAGCGTTCCTGCAGCTGACTGGTGAGGTCGTCGCCGACATCCCCGTGCCCGGCGCCGCTTTCACCCTTGGAGGGTTGCAGCGAGCCCAGGCTGTGGGCGACGCCGAAGTGCTCGCCGGCCATGGCCGTCCCGTGCTGCGGCTGCATCTGGCCGATCGGGTAGCGGGACTGATCCAGGTGGTGCGCGCGGTGCACGAGCTCCGACTATGACCACCACTGCGAACTGGGTCAATCCGCTGCTGGACAGTCGGGACAAGCGACTGCCCCGGATCGCCGGCCCGTGCGGTGTTGTGATCTTCGGCGTAACTGGGGACCTGTCCCGCAAGAAGCTGATGCCGGCGATCTACGACCTGGCCAACCGCGGACTGCTGCCGCCTGGCTTCGCGTTGGTCGGGTTCGCCCGCCGGGATTGGGCCGACGAGAACTTCGCCGAGCTGGTCCACGATGCGGTCCGGCGCCATGCCCGGACCCCCTTCCGCCAGGAGGTGTGGGACCGGCTGGTTGAAGGCGTCAGGTTCGTGGCCGGCCGCTTCGACGACGACGCCGCCTTCGACGACCTCGCGTCAACGGTCGAAGATCTCGATCGGGAGCGGGGCACCGGCGGAAACCACGCCTTCTACCTGTCCATTCCACCCGCGATGTTTCCGGTAGTACTCAAACAGCTGGCCCGCACAGGTCTGGCGGAACACAACGATGACCAGTGGCGCCGGGTGGTCATCGAAAAGCCGTTCGGGCACGACCTGCGCAGTGCCTGTGAGCTCAACGAGATCGTCAACGATGTGTTCCCCGAGGAGTCGGTGTTCCGTATCGACCACTACCTCGGCAAGGAGACCGTCCAGAACATTCTCGCGCTGCGTTACGCCAACCAGCTCTACGAGCCGATCTGGAACAGCCACTACGTGGACCACGTGCAGATCACCATGGCCGAAGACATCGGGCTGGCCGGCCGCGCCGGCTACTACGAGGGCATCGGCGCGGCTCGCGACGTGATCCAGAACCACCTGCTACAGCTGCTCGCGCTCACCGCGATGGAGGAGCCGCTGTCGTTCTCCCCCGAGTCGCTGCGCGGCGAGAAGATCAAGGTGCTCTCCGCCACCAAGCTCGTGGAGCCGTTGGATGAGACCACCGCACGCGGCCAGTACACCGCGGGTTGGCAGGGCAGCACCAAGGTCGTCGGGGTACGCGAAGAAGCGGGTTTCCATCGAGACTCCACTACCGAGACCTTCGCCGCGATCACACTGCAGGTGCACAACCGGCGGTGGGCCGGGGTGCCGTTTTTCCTGCGCACCGGCAAGCGGCTGGGTCGGCGAGTCAGCGAGATCGCGGTGATCTTCAAGCGGGCCCCCCACCTACCCTTCGAGCAGACCATGACCGAGGAACTGGGACAGAACGCCCTGGTCATCAGGGTTCAGCCGGACGAGGGTGTCACGATCCGGTTCGGCTCCAAGGTGCCGGGAACCGCGATGGAGGTCCGTGACGTCACGATGGACTTCCGTTACGGCACGGCGTTCACTGAGTCCTCGCCCGAGGCGTACGAGCGGCTGCTGCTGGATGTGCTGCGCGGCGAGCCGTCGTTGTTTCCGGTCAACGCCGAGGTGGAGCTGTCCTGGGCGATCCTGGACCCGGTGCTTGAACACTGGGCGAAGCAGGATGCGCCTGAACCGTATCCAGCGGGTACCTGGGGGCCGTCGTCCGCGGACCGGATGATCGCCCGGACCGGACGGACCTGGAGACGGCCATGAGGCGATGCGTGATATTCGGTGCCACTGGCTACCTCGGTGGCCGGCTCGTTCCGGCGCTGCTGGCTGCCGGCCATCAGGTGCGCGCGGTAGCACGCACCCCCGGCAAGCTGGCCGAAGTGCCCTGGCGGGATGGCGCCGAGATCGTCGAAGGGGACGCCACCGATCCTGGCAGCGTTCGTGCCGCGGTGGCTGGCCAGGACGTCGTGTACTACCTGGTGCATTCGCTCAATCGGCGTGACTTCGTCGACGTCGACCGCCGCGCCGCCCAGGTGCTCGCCGACGCGGCCCGCGCTGCGGGTGTGACCCGCATCGTGTACCTGGGCGGGATCACGCCCCACAGTGAGCACCTGTCCGACCACTTGGCCTCACGCGCCGAAGTCGGGCAGATCCTGCTCGACTCCGGTGTGCCCACCATCGTGCTGCAGGCCGCGGTGATCCTCGGCTCCGGGTCGGCAAGCTTCGAAATGCTGCGCTACCTCACCGAACGGCTCCCGGTGATGATTACGCCACGCTGGGTACACAACCGGATCCAGCCGATCGCGGTGGGAGACGTGCTGCACTACCTGACCCACGCCGCGACGCTGCCACCACAGCTCAATCGCGCTTTCGACATCGGTGGACCTGATGTGCTGACTTACGTGGACATGATGCGCCGCTACGCCGTCGTAGCCGGCTTGCCTCGCCGTGTGGTGTTGCCGGTGCCGGTGTTGACCCCGTGGCTGTCGGCGCAATGGGTAAACCTGGTCACCCCCGTGCCGCGCAGCATTGCCATCCCGTTGATCGAGTCGCTGGTGCACGAGGTTGTCTGTCACGACCACGACATCGCCGGCTACATCCCCGATCCCGAAGCTGGCTTGACCCACTATGAGCACGCCGTCGAGTTCGCGCTGATGCACATTCGCCACGCGGAGGTACCCACCCGGTGGTCGGACGCTTCCTGGCCGGGGACACCGTCAGCTCCGTTGTCCACCGACCCCGCCTGGTCCGGCGGTTCCCTGTACCAGGACGTCCGGGAGCACCTCAGCGCAGCCGATCCGCGCACCCTGTGGGATGTCATCGAAGCCATCGGCGGTGAGCACGGTTGGTACTCC
>JALZCO010000427.1 GCA_030863015.1 Actinomycetota bacterium | reverse complement strand
GTTACGCACTCACGAGCAAGGAGCAGTGATGGAGCCCTTCACACGTCACACGGGGATCGGCGTCCCGCTGCGTCGCTCCGATGTGGACACCGATCAGATCATCCCTGCGGTCTACCTCAAAAGGGTCAGCCGCACCGGTTTCGAAGACGGGCTCTTCGCGGCGTGGCGTGCCCACGACGACTTCGTGCTCAACCACGAGGCCTACCGCTGCGGCAGCGTTCTGGTCGCCGGGCCCGACTTCGGCACCGGATCGTCGCGTGAGCACGCGGTCTGGGCGTTGATGAACTACGGGTTCCGGGTGGTGATCTCGCCGCGGTTCGGCGACATCTTCCGGGGCAACGCGGGAAAACAAGGCTTGCTTGCGGCTCAGTGCGAGCGTGCCGATGTCGAACTGCTCTGGAAGTTGCTGGAGGCCGAGCCGGGCACGGAGGTCACTGTCGATCTCGTCGAACAGACCGTACAGGCCAAGGACCTCACGATGCGTTTCGCCATCGACGGGTACACCCGTTGGCGCCTGCTGGAGGGATTGGACGACATCGCGCTGAGCCTGCGGCATGCCGAGGCGATCGACACATTCGAGATGCAGCGGCCGTCCTGGCTGCCTACCACAGCAGCCGGCCGCGGTTCCGTCAGGAGTTCGTGAGGCGCGGAGCGCCCGGTGACAAGAAGCCCCCGCAGCCGCGGCAGTAGAGCTCGTCGGATGTGTGGTGGTTCAATCGAGCAAGACAAGAACTGAGTCTCAGCCCAACGCGTCGTTGTAGTAGTCGGCGGCCAGCAGGATGGGTGGTGTGGGGGACTCGCTGCCGAAGAACAGCCCCCAGAAACTCCCTTTGCGGCTGGCCACATCGACCAGATCGAGCCCTGCCTTATCGGCGAGCTTGCTGACCAGGTCGGGGATCACTCCGCCCTGGCTGCACACGACGGCTGGACCCCCGGCTTCGCCCGCGATCTCGATCAGGCGGCCAACGCCAGCTGTTGGATCGGCCAGGTAGCCCTCTTCGGATAACCGCGGTTCCTCGATGATGGGCACCCCCAGGTCGGCGGCCAGCCCTTCAACACTCTGGCGGCACCGCACCGGTGGTGCGGAATAGACCCGCGCCGCTCCGAACAGGGGCAGCAGCGCTCGCAGGCCTTCGGCCTGCTGGCGGCCCGCCATGGTCAGCGGGCGCAGGTCATCGTCGCCCTGCCATTCCTCGCGCTCACCCGCCTCGCCGTGGCGGACCAGCAGCACGGTGCTGGTGATGGCCGTCGCACCGTTGAGCCTGGCCAGCAGCGTGCGATCGCGCCGGTGAGTGAGCAGGTCGGCGGCCTCGGCCACGGGCAGCCAGCGCAGCTCGTCCACCTCCTCGCTGGGTCGAAAGCTGCCACCGGTAGGACGGGCCGCCCAGTAGTGCGCCACCTTCTGGCCCCAGGGCACCAGATAACGCGTGCTGCCCAGCCTGGCACCCAGCGCAATGGTGTGTCCGGTCTCCTCAGCTACCTCGCGGACGGCGGTGAGCGGCAGCGCCTCCCCTGAGTGCGGCTTGCCTTTGGGAAGCGACCAGTCGTGGTAGCGAGGCCGGTGCACCAGCGCAACCTCGACGTCGCCGCAGGGCGAGCGCTGCCACACCACGGCGCCCGCGGCGATCAGCCCCGGCACAGTTTATTCACCTCCGCGGTGCCGCCGGATCTCCTGCACCTGCTGATGGTCGCGGACAGTGGATCCGTCCTTGGGAGAGGCGCTCCAGGAGCCATCCGGCTCCAATACCCAGCATCGCGTCGCCGGATCCAGCGCGGAGGCGAGTATCGCATCCAGTTCGCCGGTCACGTCGGGGTCGGCCACCCGTACCAACACCTCCACCCGGCGGTCCAGGTTGCGGTGCATGATGTCTGCGCTGCCGATCCAGTGCTCGCCGGCACCCACGAAGTGAAAGATCCGCGAGTGCTCGAGGAACCGGCCCAGGATTGAACGGACCCGGATATTCTCTGAGAGTCCCCGGCGTCCGGGGATCAGTGCGCAGATGCCCCTGATCACCAGGTCGACCGGGACGCCCGCCAGCGCCGCCCGATACAGCGCATCGACCACCTGCTCGTCAACCAGAGAGTTGACCTTGATCTGGATCCCAGCCGGGCGCTCCGCCCGAGCGCGGACGATCTCGCCTTCGATCCTCTCCAGGATGCCGCGCCGGATGCCGTAGGGCGCCACCAGCAAGCTGCGGTAGCGAGTCTGCCGCGCGTAGCCGGTCAGTGAGTTGAACAGGTCAGTGAGGTCGGCGCCGATTGCCGGTTCGGCGGTGAACAGCCCAACGTCCTCGTAGAGCCCGGCGGTCTTTGGATGGTAATTGCCGGTGCCGATATGGCAGTACCGGCGGATCATCGAACCCTCCTGCCGCACCACCAGGGCTGTCTTGCAGTGCGTCTTGAGGCCTACCAAGCCGTAAGCCACGTGTACCCCGGCCCGCTCCAGCGCCCTGGCCCACCTGATGTTGGCCTGCTCGTCGAATCGTGCTTTGAGCTCCACCAGTGCAACGACCTGCTTGCCCGCCTCGGCAGCGTCGATGAGAGCGTCGACGATCGGCGAGTCTCCGGACGTTCGGTAGAGCGTCTGTTTGATCGCCAGTACGTGGGGGTCCACGGCGGCCTGCTCGATGAAACGTTGCACACTCGTGGAGAACGAGTGGTAGGGGTGATGCACCAGCACATCACCGTCACACAGGGTGGAGAAAACATCCTTGGGTGTTTCACCCTCACCAAAGGCCGGGTGCGTTACGGGGATGAACGGCTCGTCCTTCAACTCCGGGGCGGGCAGTGAATAGACCTGCCACATACACGACAAGTCGAGCAGACCAGGCACCTCGACCACGTCGTGCGGATCAACGTCGAGCTCCCGCAGCAATACCTTCAGCACGTGCTCGCTCATCGTGTCGGCCACCTCAAGGCGCACTGGTGGACCGAAGCGACGTCGCGCCAGTTCCCGCTCCAGCGCCTTGAGCAGGTCCTCGTCACGGTCCTCCTCGACCTCGAAGTCGGCATTGCGGGTGATCCGGAAGATGTGCCAATCCACCACATCCATGCCGGCGAAAAGCTCGTTGAGATGGGCCCCGATCAGCTCTTCCAGCGGCAGGAAGGTGGCGCGTGGCGACCCGCGCTCACCCTGGCTGCTGCCCACCTGGATCAGCCGCGGCACATTGTTGGGCACTTTCACCCGGGCAAATCGCTCGATGCGACTGGCGGGATCACGCACCATTACGGCCAGGTTCAACGACAAGCCGGAGATGTAAGGGAATGGGTGTGCATGATCCACCGCCAGTGGGGTGAGGACCGGGAAGATCTGATCTGTGAAATAGCCCGACAGTCGTAACTGCTGCGCGTCGTCCAAGTCGGACCACGTGACGAAGGTGATGCCGTGTTCGGCCAGCTGCGGGCACACCTCGTCGATGAACACTCGGGCGTGCAGCTCGGCGAGCTCGCGACTGCGCATCGCGATCCTGGCCAGCTGCTCTCGGGGGGACAACCCGTCCGCGCTACGTACCGACAGGCCGGCCTCATCACGGCGCTTGAGCCCGGCGACCCGGACCATGTAGAACTCGTCGCTGTTCGAGGCGAAGATCGCCAGGAACTTCGCCCGCTCCAGCAGTGGCTGGCTGGGGTCCTCGGCGAGCGCGAGCACCCGAGCGTTGAAGTCCAGCCAGGACAGTTCCCGGTTGAGATAACGGTCGTCGGGGAGGTCGGTGGCCGAGGCCAGCGGAGTCGCCGCTGGCAGGGCGGGCAGCACCGGTGCTATGGCGCCGTCACTGGCCGGTGTGGCGCGGCCGGTCAGTGCGGTAACGCCAGAGCGGGCGCTGTGGCCAGCCAATTCGAGGTCATGGTGAGCAGCCGCGTCCTGTGACGAGCGACCGGGCGACGAGCTGTTGGCTGCGGTCGTGAGACCGGTGTCGTCGTGAGTGCTCACGCCACCATTGTTCCGTACGCAGCGCTAGTCCGCCGGGGTGAACATCGACCGCAGTGGCCGGACGGCCGAACTCGGATCATCCCGTCACGCGTATCAGTAATCGCGAGATGCGACTTACCGACTTCTTCTCACCGGCTTAGCGATGGCGCCTGCTCAGCGGCGCGCTGCTACCGCGAACCTGGCTGCTCATGATCGCGCTGTGCTGAATCAACGCCTACCTGCCGCCCAGCGCGACGCGGGTGAACCGGCCCAGACCCAGGTCTCGCGCGATGACGAGATCGGCTGCGGTGTCGACGTCACATCGCAGCCCTGGCCAGTAGCCGGTGAGCTCGCGAGCCCCGGTGGCCCGATGCGCGGCCGCCGAGCCAGGTCCAAAGCAGGGATCCAGAGGCTGTCCCGGCGGGGCGAGCAGCAGGGTCGTCCCGGTGCCGGTCCGATCGGTGCAAAAGGCCCGGCCGTCGGTGACCAGGCCCGCGCGAACCGCACAGTCCAGCTCCTCCGGCTGCAACGCCGGCAGATCAGCCTGCAGGGCGCCGACCGTCGCGGCGGGATCCGCCCCGCGCAGCACTGCCTCGCCGTATCGCAGGGCGGCGTTCAGGCCGGTGGCCGGCTCGTCGGGAATTGTCTTCAGCCCGTCGGCGGCGAGGACGGTCCGCACCACCTCGTCAGAGCAGATCGCCACAGCCTGGCGCACCACAGCCGCGCCGGTCGCTGCCGCGAGGGTGTCCCGAACCAGCGCCACGACCAGTCGGGCGTGCGCCTGGGAAGCCTCTACCCCGCCGTCGGCTTCGCTCACAACACCGCGCAACCGGGTCTTGGCCCTGGCGAGCGGTTTCACTGGGACGAGCAGGTCTACCTGCACGACCCCATCCTCCCGCGCTGGACCTCCGATCCGGTGGCAGGAAGACTCAGGTCGATTAGCGCAAGGAGGATGGCGTGGCACGCGAAGGCGTCATGACCCTGCCGGTGCAGCGAATCGCAGTGATGGGCGCGGGCTCATGGGGTACGACCTTCGCCAAGGTGCTCGCCGACGCCGGCCGGGACGTCGTGCTCTGGGCCCGTCGGGCGGAGGTGGCCGACGCGGTCGCGCACCGGCAGGCTAACCCGGATTACCTTCCCGGGGTGCGGTTGCCGTCATCGTTACAAGCCACCGAACACGCTGACAAGGCTTTGGACCAGGCAGACGCAGTGGTGTTCGCGGTACCGAGCCAGACGCTGCGGGACAACCTTGGCGGTTGGCACAAGTTCATTCGCGCCGACGCCACCTTGGTGAGTCTGGCCAAGGGCGTCGAACTGGGCAGCCTCAAACGCATGAGCGAGGTTGTGATAGAGGTGACGGCTGTCACGCCCAGCCAGGTGGTGGTGATCTCCGGTCCTAATCTGGCTCGTGAGATCGCCGCCGAGCAGCCCACCGCAAGCGTGGTTGCCTGTATCGATCACGACCGTGCCGTTGCGGTGCAGCACGCCTGCGTCACCGGTTACTTCCGGCCCTACACCAACACCGACGTGATCGGCTGCGAGCTCGGCGGTGCATGCAAGAACGTGATCGCACTGGCCTGTGGGATGGCTGCTGGATTGGGATACGGGGACAACACCCTTGCGACGTTGATCACCCGGGGGCTGGCTGAGATGGGGCGGCTGGGTGTGGCGTTGGGCGCCGATCCGATGACTTTCGCGGGCCTGGCAGGCCTTGGTGATCTGGTGGCCACCTGCGCCTCATCGCTGTCTCGCAACCGTTCCTTCGGTTACCGGCTCGGATCAGGAGATAGCCTGGAGCAGGCTCAGCAGGCCACCCACGGTCAGGTCGTGGAAGGCGTCAAGTCCTGCGCATCGATCCAGGAACTGGCTGCGCGCTGCGGCGTCGAGGTGCCGATCGCCGACGCGGTGCGTCGAGTGTGCAGCGGCGGTCAATCTCCTCGGGAGCTGGCAGCTGACTTGCTCGGTCGCAAACCCAAACCGGAATGAGTGTGCTATCCCTGAGCAGCAGCCCGCGCCGGGCGTGGCGACGGTGGTCGGCGGGCGCGCTAAGGATGCAGTGACGATGCGAGACGGTCGGCGGGTGGCACAGACGTCGGTAACCGTGGACTGCGTTGAGGCACTGCTGTCGCCAGAAGGCGACGCACTGCTGGATCGGCTCGTTCGCGAGGATCCCGCGGTGATCGATTCGATACGGCTGAACGCCTCATTGCGTAAGCAGTTCTCACCAGAGCTGGTGGCGGCAGCGTTGACTCAACATGAGCTTCGCCGTGCGGCCGAAAACAAGTTCAGCAAAGCCAGCCGGATGTTTTTCACCCGTCCCGGCTTGGAGCAGGCTTCTGCCGAGCTGGTGTCACGCTATCGAGCCTGCCGGTTCGCCGACTGCGTTGTTCAGGCCGACCTGTGTACCGGGATCGGGGGTGACCTCATCTCGATAGCTGGTCAGCGTGAGACGTTAGCCGTGGACCTCGACGAGGTGCATCTGATGATGGCGATGCTCAATGCCGAGGTATACGGCGTCTCTGCCGGCGTGCGTACCCTGCACGCCGATGTGCGATCGGTGGACCTGGCCGGGGTTGACGCGGTATTCGTCGACCCTGCCCGGCGCAGTGGCGGGCGGCGGCTGCGGACCGGCCACAGTGAGCCTCCGCTTGGCTGGTGCCTCGGCCTGGCGCAGGCCGTCCCCGCGGTGGGGATCAAGTTGGCACCGGGGTTGGATCGGGGCTGCCTCCCGCCGGGCTGGGAGCTGGAGTTCCTCGCCGACGGGCGCGACCTGAAAGAGGCCGTTGCGTGGTCTCCTGGGCTGGCCACTGCGGCCCGTCGGGCGACGATCCTGCCCGGCAGGCACACCCTCACGCCCAGCGATGGTGCAGCGGTGCCGGTCGGCCCGCTCGGTGAATTCCTGCTTGACCCCAATCCCGCGGTTACCCGCGCTGGACTGGTAGAAGAGCTGGCCAGAGCCACCGGATGTTGGAAGATCGATGACCAGATCGCCTTCCTGTCCGCTGATCACCTGGTACACACCATCTTTGCCCGGACCCTGCGGGTAATCGAGTCGGCCCCGTGGAAGGAGAAGCAGCTCCCCGCCCGGCTGCGCGCACTGGACATCGGTGCTGTCGATATCCGCCGCCGAGGTCTTGCCGGCGACGTCGCGGAACTGCACCGCCGCCTGAAGCTCCGCGGTACCCGGCGCGCCACCCTGGTCATGACCCGCATGCTCGATCAGCCATGGAGCCTGATCTGTGTCGATGCGACCACTTGACCGCGACGGGCATCTGCTGGTTTGATCATGTCGTGAGCAGCACTCCTTTCCTCGTCCGGCGGTCCCCCGTGGATCTGCGTCGGGTGGCGAGTGCGCTCTGTCCGGCGCGGTGAACCTTCTGCCTTCACT
>JALZCO010000443.1 GCA_030863015.1 Actinomycetota bacterium | reverse complement strand
TGCAAGGCACCACAGCCGAGTATCACACCGTCACGTTCAGCGACCCAGAACTCCTGCACGTCCTCATAGAGCGTCACGAGCTGTTTGTCCAGGAGCACCGCGCCTGCGTAGCAGTTCACCAGGTCCTTGATCATGCGGACGTCCCCGACTCTTGCCCGGCGCACGATAATCTCGGCGGCGATCGGCACGTGATGAGCCTACGAGATCGACCCGAACACCGTGACCAGCCGCATCCCCGCCGCGGGCCGATACCCTGAGCCGGTGCCCGCCCCGCTGCAGTCCCCGCGCGCCGCGCTGCTCACCCTTGGTTGTGCCCGCAACGAGGTCGATTCCGAGGAACTTGCCGGTCGCCTCACCGCAGACGGCTGGGAGCTGGTGGACGCTGACGTCGACACGGCTGACGTGGTGGTGGTCAACACCTGTGGTTTTGTCGCCGCTGCCAAGAAAGACTCCATCGACACCCTGCTGGCCGCTGCGGACACCGGCGCCAAGGTGGTGGCGGTGGGTTGCCTGGCCGAACGCTACGGCGCTGAGTTGGCGCAAAACCTGCCGGAGGCCGACGCGGTACTGGGCTTCGACGCCTACCCGGAGTTGGGCGGTCGGCTGCGCGACGTACTCGCCGGCCGGTCGGTGTCCGCGCACCAGCCGGTGGATCGCCGCACGCTGTTACCGATCACCCCAGTGTCCCGGCCTGCTGCGCTTGCGGCCGGTCCTGCGCTGCCTGGGCACGGTTGGGGGCCCCGAGTGCCGCGCCGCCGGCTGGATGATTCCCCGGTCGCCCCACTGAAGATCGCGTCAGGCTGCGACCGGCGCTGCGCGTTCTGCGCCATTCCCGCCTTCCGCGGCGCATTCGTCTCCCGCCCGATCGATGAGGTGGTGGGCGAGGCAGCGTGGCTAGCTGGCACGGGAGTCCGCGAGCTGGTGCTGGTCAGCGAGAACTCCACGTCCTACGGCAAGGACCTGGGCCGCCCCAGCGCGCTGGAGGAACTGCTGCGCCGGTTGGCCGCGGTCCCCGGCATCCTGCGCACCCGGGTCTCCTACCTGCAGCCGGCCGAGACCCGCCCCGCGTTGGTGGCCACCATCGCCGGCACTGCCGGGGTAGCCAGCTATTTCGACCTGTCCTTCCAACACGCCAGCGAGCCGGTGCTGCGCCGGATGCGCCGGTTCGGTTCGCGCGAGACCTTCCTGGCACTGCTGGAGCAGATCCGTCGCCACGCACCCGCTGCGGGGGTGCGCAGCAACGTGATCGTCGGTTTCCCCGGAGAGACCGAGGCCGACGTCGCTGAGCTGGAGCGCTTCCTCAGTGAGGCACGGCTGGACGCGGTGGGGGTGTTCGGTTACTCCGACGAGGATGGCACCGAGGCCGCCGGCTTGCCCGGGCATCATGACGAGGACGCCGTTGCCGGACGCGTCGCACAGATCAGTGGGCTGGTCGAGCAGCTCACCGCGCAGCGCGCCGAAGAACGAGTCGGGGACACCGTTGAGGTGTTGGTCGAAGACGGCGCGAGCGACGAAGCTGTCGGGCGCGCTGAGCACCAGGCCCCCGAGGTGGACGGCGAATGCATCCTGACCGGTCCACAAGCCGGCTCGTTCGCGGTCGGGGACCTGGTGCGCTGCCGGGTAGTCGCGGTGCAGGGCGTCGACCTGATCGTCGAGCCGGTCCAGCTGATCGTGCCGGCCGGCGACGCGCCGTGAGCCCGCCGCCTGCAACCAACGTCTCGCTGTGGAACCTGGCCAACCTGTTGACCATGTCACGGCTGATGCTGGTGCCGGTGTTCGTGTTCGCCCTTTTCGCCGAGGGCGGCACCGATCCGGCGTGGCGGATCACCGCAGCGGTCATCTTCGCCCTCGCCTCGGTCACCGACCGGCTCGACGGTGATCTTGCCAGACGCCGCGGACTGGTCACGAACTTCGGCACCATCGCCGACCCGATCGCGGATAAGGCGCTGATGGGGGCAGCGCTGGTGGGCTTGAGCGTGCTGGGCGAACTGCCCTGGTGGATCACCATACTGATCGGCGGACGGGAGCTGGGCGTCACCGCCCTGCGATTCTGGGTACTGCGCTACGGGGTGATTCCGGCCAGTCGTGGTGGGAAGGTCAAAGCCCTCGCGCAGGTTGTGGCAGTCGGGCTCTACGTGCTGCCGCTGCCACCGCCGGCCTACCCGGTGCGCTGGACGGTGATGGGCATCGCGCTGGTGCTCACCATCGTCACCGCCATTGACTACGTTGTGCGTGCGTTACGGCTGCGCGCCACCGGTCGCCGGTCGGTCGCGCTGCCATGACCGCCGACGTACTGATGCCGCGGAGGCGTTCGCCCACGGCTGACGCCTGCGCAGCCGGCTCTGAGTACGGTAGGGGCAAGGCAAACCGGTACCCGATAGAAACGGCCGACACCCAGAAGGGAAACGCGATGACGCTGCTGCGGGAGGCTATCGGCGAGCGGCTGCGCCGGACGCGGACCTCGCAGCGCCGCACGCTGCGCGAGGTGTCCCGGGTTGCCCGGGTGAGCTTGGGTTATCTCTCCGAGGTGGAGCGGGGTCGCAAGGAGGCGTCCAGCGAGCTCCTCGCGTCCATCTGTGACGCGCTTGACCTGCCGTTGGATGAGCTCTTGCGGTTGGTGGCGAATGATCTCGGTCCGGTGTACCTGCCTGAGGTGCCCGACACAGTCCCCGCCGAGCTGGTTGCGGCCTGAGCTCCTCGGGAAGCGAGCGAGCCAGATCCGGGGTATCCCCCGGTTCTGCCCGGGGTCGGTGGAAGCGCTGCCCCGCACCTGACACGATAGGGCCAACACATGGCTGCGCTGATTGGGTGGAGCGTTGGTCGGGTGGGGCTAAGCCGGACCCGGTTCGTGACGAGGAGGCAGCGGAGGAGATGGCCAACCCGTTCGTGAAGGCATGGAAGTACCTCATGGCGGCGTTCTCGTCCAAGATTGACGAACACGCTGACCCGAAGGTGCAGATCCAGCAGGCCATCGAAGAAGCGCAGCGGCAGCACCAAGCACTATCCCAGCAGGCTGCCGCCGTCATCGGCAACCAACGCCAGCTGGAGATGAAGCTGGCCCGCCAGATGAGCGAGGTCGAGAAGCTGCAGGGCTCGGCGCGTCAGGCGCTCGTGCTCGCCGACCGGGCGCGGGCTGCGGGCGACGAGGCGAAGGCGCAGCAGTAC
>JALZCO010000387.1 GCA_030863015.1 Actinomycetota bacterium | reverse complement strand
AGCCGGCGCAACGTGTGGTGGCGTGGCGGGTCGGTCTGAGTCAGGTTACCCGCGCTGAACCGCTGCGCCGCCGGGATGAGCCGGGCCGTGTTGGAGGAGAACACCTGCGGTTCGGAAATCGCCCGCTGCACGTCGGCGTAGCGGAACAGGTGCCAGATACCGTACGCATCACGCCATACCGGGTGCTCATCGCGCATCTCGCGCAGCCAGGGCAGCAGGGTGTGGCCACCATCTTCGATGGTCGGCGGCGTGGCGTGCAGCTTGCTGGTCACGGCCGCTCCCGTCCTCGTTCCATCCGCCATCCGCTCGCTGACTAGTAACCAGATTTGAAACCTGGTCACCGGTCATACGTACAAGCTGGCCCTACCGCCGGCGCCAGTCAACTCGATTCCCGGGGCCAGCGGGCTCATGCGGTCCGCTACTCGGTGTATCCGGCTTTTCGCGCGGTGCGACGCCGGCGACACCGAAGCTAGGGATTTCTGAAGATTTCGTAAGAAAGTGCTGAAACAACGTTCGAACCGGGGCCGGTACCGAGAATAAATAGGTATGAGGCGTCTACTGGTACTAGTAACAGTGGCGCTACTGTGCGTTATTAGCGCGGGATTGATCCCGACAGCTGCGCTCGTATCAAACGCCTACCAGACGATTGCGGCCCAACACAGCACGGCAACCCCGGTGGGCCCGTCGATGACCACAGCCATCACTGCGGTTCCGTCCCCGCCTGATCAGGCCTCCGCGGCGGCGAAAGTGACACATGCGATGCACGAAGTCCTGCCCAATGCCCAGGTCGGCTTCACAGTCTTCGACCGGCAGCTCAACACGGTGCTGACCAGTCATGATGCTGGTCGGCAGTTCGCCTCCATGTCGGTGGTCAAGTTGCTGATCGCGCTGGACGCCTTGGCGGGTGATAACTGGGCGGCACCGGATGAGGCGACACGGCAAGAGCTGCATCACATGCTCGCCGACAGCAACGACGGCATCGCTAGCAAGCTGTGGACGGCCAACGGTGGACCCGCCATCGTGACCCGGATGGCCGGCCTGCTCGGGCTCCTTGGCACCGAACCGCCCGAGGACTCCGGCAGGTGGGGCGATACGCTGACGACGCCGCAAGACGTGGTGACGGTGTATCGGTACATCGTCGACCAGGTACCCGGTCCCAGTCGTGACGTCCTGCTCAGTGCGCTCGCCGACGCCCAGCGGATCGCCGCGGACGGCTTTGATCAGTACTTCGGTATTCCGGTCGCGATGCCAGACATACCTTGGGCGATCAAGCAGGGCTGGGGAACCAGCGGCTCCCAGGCGGTGATGCTCAGCACCGGCCTGGTCGGGCCGGGGCTGCGCTACGTGGTAGTGGTGTTGGCTTCCACTCCGACACGCTCGTACTCGACGATCCCCGCGGCGGTCACCGCTGGAACCGATGCATTGGCAGACGTGATCCAGCGATCTAGAGGCTCGGGGTGAAGGGCTCGGTGCCCAGCGCGAGCGAGACGGTGCCCAAGCCGCCGTGGGTATTGAGGTAAGCCAGTTCCCTGGACAGATCGCCGACACCGTTGCTGCCGGTCTGCGGCGCCACCGCCAGGGTGCTGAGCACACCCAGCGCCTTGCCGTCGTCGGACAAGAATGCGCTACCCGAGTCCCCCGGGATGCCAGGCGTGAAGGTGTAGCAAGTGTGCGACCAGCCATCGCCTTGGGTTCCCAGGCAGGTCCCCGTCTTTGGGGACAGCAGCCCGGCCCGCAACGGGGAGTTGCCGTAGGTGTATACCCGTTCGCCGGACGCGGTAGGGGTGGTGGTGATGCCGGTTGGCCCACCGAAGTGCGGAATGCTCGGGTTGATCTTGTCTCGATCGGCGGGGTCGATCTTGACCAGCGCAAAGTCGTTGAACGCGCAGGCGTTGGGGTCCGTCTCATTGCGCTGGCTCATGGTGATCCATGAGCTGTACACCAGGGTGCCCGGCTTGCTGGCTCCGCCGATGGTGACCGGCGTGCCCAGTGGCTTGCTCTCCGAGGTGCAGCCGCCGGTCTCGGTCGCGGCTCCGCTACCGGCGCAGTGCGCGGCCTGTCCGATGAAGATGTCGGTCGCGTTGTAGAAGATGAAGTTGGACGTGCACTGGCCGCCCTTGGTGTCGGTCGCCACGCCGGGATGAACGGTGGCCTGCGCGGCGGGTGCCCAGGTCGGGACCGCGGCCGAGGCGGTACCAACGCCGGGCAGGAAGACAGCGACCAACGCAGCCGCGGCGGCCGTCGCGACGGTGCCGATCGTGCGGCGGGAGCCGTTCACGATGCGGTGATGCATGCGAGTTTTCCTCTCGTTGGGCCCCGACTCCAGCTCTGTCACCATTCGCGCCACGGTGCGTGATGGTATCTCGCCCGCCGTGCACGGCTGCGGCGGCCCGCTGGCGTGCCGGCTGCTGCCGTCGGGCACGCCGGTGATCGTGCCTCGTCAGCCGCTGCCGGTTACGGCACATCTGAGCATGTGCCGTTACGAGGCTAAGACGGGTCCATCGCGGATCGGCCACGGAGCCGCGGCTGCGACCGTCGAAGCCCTCAGATGCGAGGAAGGCCTGCGCAGTGTTTGCGCTTCGAAATATTCGGTATCAGCCAGACCCCGGCGGAGCTCTTAGGCGTATCACACCTCGCGCGCCCACACGCCCCAAGCTGCTGTCCCCCACCACCATGTCCCCGCCTCCGGCGCTCAAGGCGTCGGTCACAGTGCCCTAGCAGGCGGGAAGCGAGAGCGGAGGCTCCCATGATCGCTCGTCTGTCGTCACCGGTCGGGGATATCAAGGACCACTACGAGGTGGTCGTGATCGGCTCCGGCTACGGCGGGGCGATCACCGCTTGCCGGTTGGCTCGTGCCGGCAGGCAGGTGTGCCTGCTGGAACGGGGCAAGGAGATGCAGCCGGGCGAGTACCCGGATACCGGGCCCGAAGTCCTCGATGAGATGC